>NZ_JBMPPD010000030.1:0-58994 GCF_049339825.1 Undibacterium sp. RuRC25W
AAAGCATATTCATCTCACTCTGTGCATCGCTACTGATATCGCTTAAGCCAATGCTAGCGGCGGCAAAGGTGGCAGTATTTTTGATGCCTGCTATTTGCGCATTTTGGAGCTGTAACGAAAGTGCAACTTCAGATTGATCCAGTTCATTGTCATTCGCTTTGCTTTTGATCGCTAAAGCGCCAAGCATATTTTGCAGACTTTGGCCTTGGATGAGTCGAGCTACCGTTTCCCCCATATCTGTCAGGTGATGTGCGGCTTTCTGGCGGCCATAGGTGGATACCAACAGCCCTTCTTTGGTACGAATGGCACCACGCCCATCCGTTCTGAGCTCAAACCCTTGACCGCGTGGTTCTTGACGACCTTGCTTGCTTTCAATACGGGTGATGAAGCCCAAGCTGAGTTGGCTGTGGTCATGGTCGCTTTTTAACTGCACCTGGATTTGGTCATGGGTATCGTCGAGAATGAGATGGTTGCTGCGCCCTGTAGCGCTGTTGCCGCCGCCTTGGTCAGTGAGTTCTCTGCTGCGTATGCCCATTAAGGCTTGCTGGCTCGGCAACTGCCATGGTGGCATGTTGAATTGGTTGTGGACGCTGCCGCTGCAAATCGGTCTGTCAGGGTCACCGCCGATGAAGTCGACCAACACTTCTTGTCCGATGCGGGGAATAGCTTGTTGCCCCAGTTGATTACCCGCCCACGGTAAAGCGACGCGGACCCAGCAACTGCTGTTTTGATTGACTTCGCCATAGCGATCCCATGGGAACTGGACTTTGATGCGACCGTATTGATCTGTATAGATATTGCTGGCGGCGGTATCACGATGGGGGCCAGTCACGGTAGCGACTTCGGGGCCGTAGCAGCGGGGTTTGATTTGTGTGTGTTCTGGGCGTACGATTTCGTTGCTAGGTTGTACGGTGAAATCGGTTTGGACTTGCCATAAGCCACGTTCTATCTGGCTGGGAGATAAGGCATTCACTAAACTAGGCAGTGCCGCGAGATTAAGTTTTGCGGACGGAGTGCGCTGAGTATCTTCGCTGACGTTCTCTATGAAGAAATGGGTACGGATGACGACATATTCTCTGTTGGCCACACCTTGAGGATAGTCGGTCAAGGTGAAGGATACGCCAGACACGACACCGCGCAGATACGCACTGGCATTGGCACGTTGTCCATGCTGACGTCGTTCTTCGATGCGCAGTCGGGTTAAGAAGCGGCCTTGCTCGTCGGTTTTGTTGGCCTGCGGATTCGATCCTGCATTCGGTTGGCTATACCGATTACCGCTCTGGGCATCATGCCAGCTGTAGAGTTCTTGGTTGTTTTGTCCTGTCTTGCGGGGATCACTACTGTTAGCTTCGAGGCTTGAGCGGCATCGGGTGTAGTCATAGTCACGGCTGGCAACACTGCCCGAGGTGAGGCTGTTCTCTGGGCTAAAAGCGTGAATGTAATCGCGGTCGATTTTATGGCCGAGCGGATAATACGGAATCGTCGCGTAGGCGTCACTGGCGGTACGGAATGCGCCATTGAAATCGGAGAGGATTAACCGATGCACACCGTTGCTGTGCTCGAAGTGGTAGTTGATGCCCCACTCTTGCATTAAACGAGAGACAAACGCAAAATCGGTTTCGTTGTACTGAACGCAATAATCACGTAGGGGGTAAGTGTCAATCAAGCGCTTGTCGACGACAAATGCATAGTCATTGAAGACAGCAAGGATGGTCTCAATGGGTGTTTGATTCTGGAAGACTTTGCAATCGCTGGTCAGTGTGGCGAGATGCAACCAAGGACGCAAGGTGAATTCATAGAGTGCATGACGGCTATCGACGCCGATGAAGCGAGCCGCGGTGACGAGGGCGGAGACTTCTCGTGTACCCGCACCGATGTGACCAGCACTACCACCGGGGAGACCAGGGGTAAATGCCCCCATACCTTCAAGCTCGATGGTGCAGGTGATTTCTTTGCCGATGACGCTATCGAGGTCAAGATCAGCACCAACACCAACGCCAGTACCAGCACGATCCGATGTTTGCAGCGTCAGACGATAGTCGAATAGCTGGTTGATACCATCGGTGCCGACTAAGCGCAAAGGTGTCAAAGGCTTGCTGATATCAGACAAGGCAGGACCGCTGACACTTAAGGCACGCGGGTGGGTGAATAGGCCGTTCACGATGTGATTCCTTGATCTATCTTGATTGAATGAGAATGGGCGATTGCTGATGCTGATGCTGATGCTGAAATGAAAGGTACTGAATTGCGGGAGAATCGTAACGAGCGATGTCTGTTGAAGGAAGGTTTTTTACCTTAAGATGCATTTATTACAAGCTGTAGCTCATCGCCTTAATATTGTTACAACATTGCTGGTATGACGGTGAAGATGTGGATGATGAGGAAATGAACGTGTCGGTGAAACACGTTTTGGGCGCTGAGAAAAGTGAGAACAGGGGGGATTGACTTCTGCCTTCGCAGATGCGACGAAGTGAGATTCGACAACGACAAACGGAAATATATAAAATTCAGGATACCCTCTTCAGGACACCCTCTCACCCACCTTATTATTACCCACGAGGACAAAGGATAGGATCATTCGTCTTTTAAGAGGGTGTAAAATTTTTGTGTAAACGGACATTTTGCAGGAAACTGCTACTTTGCTAGGAGCAATGATGTCCGACACTCAAAAACCATTATCCAACGATCTGATCGATGCCCTGCTGGGTGACTACAAAAAGCCAGAAGACCTCATCGGTGAAAACGGCTTATTAAAACAATTAACCAAAGCACTGGTTGAACGTGCCCTACAGGCGGAAATGACTGAACATTTAGGGCATAGTAAAAACCAGCTTGTCGCCAATGATACTGGCAACACCAGAAACGGTAAAAGTAAAAAAACACTCAAAGGTGACTTTGGGGCTTTACCGATCTCTGTTCCTCGAGACCGAGAAGGCACATTCGAGCCGCAAATCATTACCAAGCACCAGACACGCTGGACCGGCTTTGATGACAAAATTATCTCTCTTTATTCCCGTGGACTAACCGTTCGTGAAATTCAGCATCACCTGCAAGAAATGTACGGCGCTGAAGTATCGCCAACGTTGATTTCATCAGTGACCGATGCAGTCATGGACGAAGTCAAAATATGGCAATCCCGACCATTAGATAGTATTTATCCGATTGTTTATATGGACTGCATACACGTTAAGGTGCGTGATAGCGGCGCAGTCAGAGTAAAGGCTTTGTATCTTGCTATAGGCATTAACTTAGACGGGATAAAAGAAGTGCTTGGCATGTGGATTGCACAAACGGAAGGTGCAAAGTTCTGGCTTCAGGTCATCACTGAAATCAAGAACCGTGGCGTTGCTGATATTTACATTGCCTGTGTAGATGGCTTAAAGGGCTTTCCAGAGGCAATTGAAGCGGTCTTCCCCAAGGCTTCAGTTCAGCTCTGTATCGTTCATATGGTGCGCCACAGTTTGAATTTCGTTGGTTGGAAAGAACGCAAGCAGGTCGCAGACGATTTACGACGGATTTATTCCGCCACCACGATTGAGAAAGCTGAAATGGAACTGTGCCAGTTTGAAGAAAAATGGGGTGACCGATTTGCACCTATTGGCGACGCCTGGCGGAAGAATTGGCCTCGCTTAACGACGTTCTTTGATTACCCGCCGGACATCAGAAAAGTAATCTATACGACAAACGCGATTGAATCGGCCAACATGAGTCTGCGTAAGGTGATAAAAAACAGAGGGTCGTTTCCAACTGATGAAGCGGTACTGAAATTATTTTATCTGGCGTTAAATAACATCAGCCAAAAATGGACGATGCCAATCAGAGATTGGAAAGCAGCACTAAACCGATTTACAATCCAGTTCGGCGATCGTATGCCGAACGTTTAACTGAAACGCCGTTTACACAAAATTCAGGACACCCTCTCTTTTAATTATGCGAGCAAATCTCGCATATCATCTGCATGTTCTTCTTCTGTCGTCATAATACCGACTAACATGCTTTTTGTTGTTGGATCGGTATCAGCTAAGTTTTCTATCATCTGACGGTATGTCTCGATAGCAATCCGTTCAGCGACCAGATTAGATTTGATCATATCGTGGATGTTACTTGACTCATTATATTCAGCATGACTGCGTAACAACAAAGTTTCCGGATTAAAATCAGGCTTCCCATTTAATTGAACAATACGTTCTGCAAGTTCATAGGCATGATCCTGTTCGTCCAAGGCATGTTGCAAGAATTCTGCTTTGACAGGTCTGTTGTGCAAACCTGAAGCCGTATAGTAATGACGCATATAACGCAACATGCAGACTAATTCTGTGGCAAGAGCCTCATTGAGCATCTTAATCACTTCGTCACGGTCTGCTTTATAACCAGCAGTGACAGCGCCATCGTCTATGTTTTTTGCAGCAAGACGAATGGATTGTTTATCTATTTCAGTTTTTTTTGCGATATGCATGACATACTTTCTGAGTAACTAGGTTAACAATTTTTCTGTTCAGCTAAAATCAGATCAAGGCAAGTCTGATTCCTCTTGAAGCGCAAGAAGCCGCCTAAACAGAACTAATGGGAAATAAAAGAGCAGTAACTTTGTGAACGCATAATCTCGCGTGTCATGCCACCGATGACCCATTCACGCAACCGACTATGACCATACGCACCGGCGATTAATAGATCAATTTTCATTTCTGAGGTTGTTTTTCGCAGCGACTCTGTATCGTCACCTGTTGCATTGATGATGAGAGAATCTGCCTTTATCTGATGTAGTGCCAGCCATTCAATGACAAGCTGGTGTTTTGTGCGGATCAATTCCAACTCATCTTTATCGACAATTTCCATCAGAATGACTTGATGAGCGTATTTAAGAAATGGTAAGGCATCATATATTGCACGTCGCGATTCCATCGTGTCTTTCCAGGCGATCATGATCACCTGTAGACGAATATCGGTCAGTTCTCTGGGTATAAGTAGCATTGGTCTACCCAGCTGCAACAATACATCGGCATTATTCATATGACGAGTTGAGGCAGACTCGATATGCTCAGATGAAGCGACAAGTAACACATCAGCACTAACAGCCTCATTTGCAACGAAATCCGCGATCGAAGAACATAAGCTCGAGGAACGCCACACCAGCCGATTAGCACGTTCACTCAGGAGAGAACGAAATTCAACTTCCAAGGCAGAAATCTCTGTCTTCGCGCGATCCATTTCTTCTTTGAGCAGATCACCATTAATATAGCCATCGCCATAAGACATGGTAATAGGCGTACAAGCGACGATACCAGTCAAATTGGCATCAAATCTATCCGCGAGTTGACCTCCCACCCGGATTAAATGGCGATTATCGAGACCAAGTTCGAGATTTAACATCAGATTTGCGAGACTCATAATTTGCTTTCCTAAATGCCTTTGCTCCAGTTGCAGAGCCGGCGGATATACATCTTTATTGCAAGGAAAATTATTTACCCAGATTAGATAAGCTTAATTTCAGATGTGCTAAATCGACACTAAGATCATGCTCAAACTCCTGCCATCTTGATGCACCTGCCCGCTTCATTTCATTTAACTTTTTCTCTGTTATCTGGATTTTTTCCTGCAATAGAGCATATTGTTGGTCCAACTTTGATTTCGCATCCCCGTTTAGCAGAGCAGCTCTTTTTTGTAGGTCTATCGCTTGTTCTTTGGCTCGCGCGAGATCCTGCTCGGCACTGGCAACGAATGCATCTCGCTTTGCCGTATCGCTTGCGTAATCAAACTGGGGTAAGTTGGTGATAGATTCTTTTGTTGCACCTGGCAATACAATTTTTCCATTCTGTTCAACAATCTGAGCAACAGGTATTGCAACGTTATGACCACCGATACCAATAAATCCACCAACGTTCAAAATAAAATAGGTCACATTCTTTTCAGGAGAAATAATTACGTCCTCTATCTTTCCTATACCGACACCTGCATCATTGAACACGTCCTTCCCTAACACACTCTTCTTCACACTCCAGCCCATCGCCATTTGTCTCGCTTCCAGCACAGTAACGCCGATCACCGTGGTCGACCCAGCCACTTGGGCCATGCAGGTTGGTGCAAGAAGAATGTTACCGAGCACCACAAACCCCATCGTGATGATTATTTTTTTCATTTTGCAAATCCTTCTTATGGATGGAACGAATACATCATTAAATAAATGACCTCCGATACGTTATAAAAGAGTTAAAAATTGTGATCTGTACGGCATCACACACAAATAAATTTACAAATTAAAGCGTGGCAACGAACATACAAGCGACCAGGAGAATTTGAGAATGACAGTTCAATACATCCAGGAGAAATGAAGTGAAAACATCGACAGAATTAAAAAGGGACGTGATCGCCGAATTGAATTGGGACCCTTCCCTTCCCTCAAACAACATTGGTGTCGAAGTCAGTGATGGCGTTGTCACGTTATCCGGGCATGTTAGTAGTTTTGTAGAAAAATGGAATGCTGAACGGGCAGCACGACGTGTCGTTGGTGTGGATGCAATAGCAGTAGAAATCTCAGTCGACCTACCAGGATCGAGTAAAAGAGAAGATGCAGATATCGCGCGAACAGCAACGAATGTCTTAGCATGGGCCTCTTACCTGCCGCCAGACAGTATCAAGGTGATGGTTGAAGGCGGCTGGATTACACTTACCGGGAATGTTGAGTGGGAATACCAACGAAATGCAGCCGCAGAAGCAATTCGTCGTCTAATGGGTGTCACGGGAGTGAGCAATGATGTTTCGCTGGCACCATCAATTGCGTCGCAGGTCGTTCAATCCGACATAGAAACCGCACTAAAACGGCTGGCAAAAACAGAAAGTCAGAAGATTATCGTTCATGTGGATGGCAATACCGTCACGCTTTCTGGCACAACACATAGCTGGGTGGAGCGCGACTTGGCGACACAAGCAGCATGGAATGCACCTGGCGTAAAACACGTCCAAGACAAAATCAGAATCTCAATGTAAGGCAACATTTTCTGATGACTAGCGAAAGAAAAAACGGAACTGCGGGTTAACTTTCCCACGCTGATTTGGACCTAGTCATTGGCAAATAATCATTCAGCATAAGATATGGAGAATGTCGTGAGTATATCAAACACCAATAAAGCAGTGGAATACAACAAACCAATTCCACGCCTCTTAAAGCGGTCAGAGCGATCGTATTCTTCGGAAGAAGATGTCGATGCCCTTAAACGAGAAATATTAACTATTAGTAAAAAAAAGGACGATAAAAAAGCAGTCGCCGCACAGCGAAAGTCCGAAACGAAAAATTTACAAGAAACGAGCGAGCGAGAAGAAGTGATTGGTCGACATAAAAATGACGGTCAAAAACATTTTAAAGGAGCTCGTTAAAAACTTCAGCAACATCAGGCTGGCTATATTGTCTGGGCATCAGACAATATAGCCACTACATTTATTTGGCGAGCGCGGCTGAATTCCACATCGCAATGGCTGGCTGTGTTGGCCTATTATGTTCATAACTTAATATGCCGAACGACGCAGTATCCAATAAAAAATGTTGCGCATCTGAGACTGGGGAATGTATCCAACGAGCCGCCAGAACGCGACAAAAATGTGCATGAGAAAAAATAGCAACATTGCCTTCGAGATGCTTCAATTCCGTCAGACACGTGTCAGCCCGCAGTTTAATCTGCTCTAACGTTTCACCACCTTTTGGACCATCCTGAAAGAATCGCCAACCAGGGCGCAAAATTTTAATTTCAGGAGGTGTCAGCCCCTCGTCTTCGCCATTATTCCATTCTGATAAATCATCGCGAACAACGGCGTGTGTGGCTAAACCAGCTAAGGTACAAGTCTCTCTGGCGCGACGTAACGGGCTGCAGAATACCGAAGAGAAAGTATATTTCCGCAAAAGTTGACGTAACAGTCCTGCTTCGGACCTTCCCTCAGGTGACAACTGGATATCAGTAGCCCCAGTGTATTGGCCTGACACAGTCCACGCAGTCTGGCCGTGCCGGATAACAAACAACCTTAATGGCAATGGCGTATGTACTGCCAGTGTGGCCATCATGATCTGGCTGCAAGTGATGGAGATGGTCCATGATACAGGCCCTGTCTGGCTAATTGATTATCGCAAGCCTGTTGAAATATCAGATGCTGAGCAGCGACGCGTTGCTCAGGTAAGCCATGCCATAATTCGAGCGCAGGACACTGTATCGCTCTCGCAAACGAGAATGCGATTTCCCAAGGAAGTTTCTTCTTGCTTAGGTCCGATCGTTCCCGACGCAACGCTAACAGAGACATCGCATTTAAACGTGTGGATGCCTGTTCTGCCGTCTGCCCGCCTGAAAGAAACGCCACCACCGGCACCGCTGCCGGAACCGTATTCAACAAGCAATCAATCGTCCGTTGGGCAACGTCTTCTATAGTCGCCTGTACCGGACACAGGTTTCCAGATAACACCATGTTGGATTTCAAAATGACAGAGTCAAGACTCACCCCTTGCCGGTCTAATTCTCTAAATACTGCTCTTAATACATCCTCTGTCACCCTCTGACATCGCTCTATGGTATGGCTCCCCGCCATCAACACTTCTGGCTCCACAATAGGCACGATTGCATTCTCCTGACATAGTGCAGCAAATGCGGCAAGCGCATGAGCATTGTTATTAATCGCAGCATCAGACGGCAATTGATCACTAATTGTCAGCGTTGCACGCCATTTCGCAAAGGATGCACCAACACTTGCGTAGGTAACGAGCCGCTCCCTTAAACCGTCGAGCCCGTAGGTCATTTGCTCTAAAGGGTGTAATGCAAGTGGGTGAATACCGTGATCTACTTTGATACCAAAACGAATACCTGATTTTCGCAATATTTCTAAAAATGACGTCCCACCCAATTGGTGCTGATGTGTCGTCTCATCAAAAAGAATCACGCCGCCTATCGCTTTATGCAACTCTGGCGTTGTCAGAATAAGCTCCCGCCATAAACGCCGAGACTCTTCGATTGGAGGAATATCGAGTTGTATAAAACGCTGATTGCAAGTGGCATTGCTCTCATCCATTGCCAAGATGCCTTTATTATTGGCAAACAAGGTTTGCACAGTCTCACGCATAGAATTTATTTGCATTTGATACTTTCTGCGATTATGTTGGCTGGATAGATTCAGAAAGATCTTGAATGACTTTTTTCATCTCAGCGAAAATTAAATCATCGACAAAATGAATATTGACCTCAGGAATATCCCACGTAAAGATCGCTCTATATTTTTCCACCAACGCCGTCAGATCGACAGCGATCTTATCCTTGTAAGCCTGCATTTCTAACTGTTCCATCTTACTCATTACCGTCTCCAGAATGACAACCGATAATGTCGCCCCATTTCCAATCGCGAATTTCCTGCATATCCTCGCCATATTCGCGAATATAGTGCGCATGATTGATCAGCTTTTGCTCAAGTAACCCTCTTACATGGCGATGGTGACTTGTCTTCTGAGGGAGATGATCAATCACATCGATCGCGAGATGAAAACGGTCAAGCTTATTCAATACCGTCATATCAAATTGCGTAGTGATTGTGCCCTCTTCCTGATAACCGTGAACATGGATGTTTCGCTGATTAATCCTGTCATAAGTTAACCGACGTATAAGCCATGGATAAGAATGGAAAGCAAAAATTACCGGCTGATGGGTCGTAAATAAAGTATCAAAGTCGGCGTCTGACAAACCATGTGGATGCTCGCTGGTTGGCTGAAGTCGCGCTAAATCAACGATATTGACACAACGTACTTTCAGATCTGGTAAATACTCTCGTAAAATCGAGATCGCTGCAATGGTTTCTAACGTTGGCACATCACCACAGCACGCCATGACCACATCAGGCACGTCGCCTTGATCATTACTCGCCCAATCCCACACACCTATACCTTGTGTGCAATGTGTAATTGCCGCTTCAATGCTCAGCCATTGTGGTGAAGGATGTTTACCTGCAATCACAACATTGACGTAATGACGACTGCGCAGACAATGATCAATCACAGACAATAAACAATTCGCATCTGGCGGAAGATAGACACGGACAATCGACGCCTTTTTGTTCATAACATAATCGATAAAACCCGGATCCTGATGCGTAAATCCATTGTGATCCTGACGCCAGACATGCGAAGTAAGAATGATATTGAGCGAGGCAATCTTTGCGCGCCATGGCAATTCAGCAGAGACCTTGAGCCATTTCGCGTGTTGATTGAACATACTATCGATGATATGAATAAATGCCTCGTAACAGGTCAAAAGACCATGCCGCCCCGTAAGCAGATAGCCTTCCAGCCATCCCTCACACTGATGTTCACTCAGCATGCTATCGAGAACCATTCCGTCAGCGCCAAGGAACTGATCATTCTCCTGTATCTGCGCGTCCCACTGGCGATTCGTGATTTCAAAGACAGATTCCAAACCATTCGAAAGCGTTTCATCCGGGCCAAATAATCTGAAATTTCTCTGCGGCGTATTGAGTTGGATAATATCCCTCAAAAACCGCCCCAAAATGTGCATATCGCCAACTCCATGCATACCATATTTCTGCAACGTCTCGGCATATTTTCTGAAATCAGGAATAATCAGTTCCTTGAGAAGTAAGCCACCGTTGGCATGTGGATTTGCCCCCATGCGTCGAGGACCAACAGGTGCCAATGCTGCGAGTTCTGGTAGTAACTTACCGGTGGCATCAAATAACTCCTGAGGACGATAACTGCGTAGCCAGTCTTCGAGCATACTGAGATGCTGTGGTGGTGTATTGGCAGATACAAGCAAAGGAACCTGATGGGCACGGAAGTTACCTTCGATCGGTAGACCGTCAACCATCTTAGGACCAGTCCAGCCTTTGGGTGAGCATAGGACAACCATTGGCCAGCGAGGGCGCTGTAGTTCTCCCATCGTTCGCGCCTCATACTGGATTGCCTCAATCTCCTCCATCACTTTATCGAGTGTCGTCGCCATCGCTTCATGCATCAGCGCCGGTTCATCGCCCTCAACAAAATAAGGATGCCATCCATAGCCATGTAACAGTTGCTCCAGTTCTTCCCGAGGAATACGGGCAAGGATACTGGGGTTTGAAATTTTGTAGCCATTCAAATGAAGGATAGGTAAAACGACGCCATCATGTACCAGATTAAGAAATTTATTGGAATGCCACGCGGTAGCTAAGGCGGCTGTTTCTGCCTCCCCATCGCCAATCACACAGGCAACAACCAAATCTGGATGATCGAACGCGGCGCCAAATGCATGACTCAGTGAGTAGCCCAGTTCGCCACCCTCGTGTATTGAGCCAGGACATTCTGGAGATGCATGACTAGGAATACCACCTGGAAATGAAAACTGTAAGAACAACTTTTGCAACCCAGCTTCATCCTGCGTGATATGCGGATAGACCTCAGAATACGTGCCCTCAAGATAAGTATTAGCGACGACGGCCGGACCACCATGCCCAGGACCGCAGATATAGATCATATCTACGTCATATTTTTTGATAATTCGATTCAGATGAACATAAATAAAATTCTGACCTGGCGTTGTACCCCAATGACCTAACAACATCCTTTTAATGTCGGCCAGCACCAACGGACGTTTGAGTAAGGGATTTGCGTAGAGATAAATCTGTCCAACAGCAAGGTAATTCGCGGCACGCCAATATGCGTCGGTTTGATAAAGTTCCTGCGGTGACAGGCTGGGTTTGTTCATGGCATTATCCAATCAGGGTTTGTCTATCCTTATGCTTCAGATATACCTGTCTGCCATCCACTATTCTGTGCGCTAACGTCCATAGTTAGCGGCTAAATCAATTTGCCCCTAGAAAAGATCACACAGCTAAGAGCAAACGAGTGACGATACTCTGCACCTGCTCCAAGAGCGTTTGAAGATGCACATCGCCCAAAAAGCTCTCAGCATAAATTTTATATAAATCCTCTGTTCCTGAAGGTCTAATGACAAACCAAGCATTCTCCATGACTACTTTAATACCGTTGATTGGCTCATGGTTGCCAGGTGCTTGTGTCAAAAAACGGAGGACTGCCTCACCGGCGAAATAGTGACAAGTCAACTGGGCAAAGGTCAGCTTAGCTAGCATCGTACGTTGTTCTATATTTGCCACGCCTTCGAGACGACCCGTCGCAGGATGCCCGTAAATATCACTCAATTCGCGGTATCGCTGTCCAGGACTTATACCAGTTACAGCCATCATCTCCGCTGCAAGCAGGCCCATGACAATGCCATCTTTATCTGTGGTCCAGACAGTATTATCGCGCCGTAGAATAGTCGCTCCAGCACTTTCTTCACCTGCGAAACCCAAACTACCTTGATATAAAACGCCACCGAACCACTTGAATCCGACGGGTGTTTCATAAACCTCCCGATCCAAGGTATGTGCAATGCGATCAACGAGCCCCGTACAAACGATATTTTTTCCGATTGCCGCATGTTTGTTCCATGCTGGCCGGTGTTGAAATACGTAATCAATCGCAGTCACTAAAAAATGATCTGGCGGCATGAGGCCATCGTCATGAGTGACAATGCCATGTCTGTCATGATCTGTATCACAGGCGAATGCGACATCAAAATCCTCTTTCCGCTCAATCAATCCCTGCATTGCATAGACAGAAGAAGGATCAAGTCTGATTTTGCCATCCCAGTCTAGTGGCATAAAAGCAAAGCGCTCATCGACTTTGGTATTAATCATATCAAGATCAATGTTATAGAGAGAAGCGATTCTATCCCAGTAATGAACCCCTGCTCCCCCCATTGGGTCGACGCCGATATGCAAGGCACTATGATGTATCGACTCCATATCAACGACGCAAGCTAGTGCGCTGACATACTTACCCAGAAAATCATACTCTTGTACAAATGACGTTTTCCTTACTTCACTCAGTCGTATTTTTTTTATTCCGTGCAACCCAATTGCGAGGTATTCATTCGCTTTTTTTTCTATCCAGTCAGTGATACGGGTATCAGCGCCATCGCCCTGACATGTATTATATTTAAGCCCACCAAAGTCAGGAGGATTGTGTGATGGACTAAGAACGATGCCATCCGCAAAGCCTGATTGGCGTCCATGATTGAAAGCCAGTATCGCCAAGGAAATAGCTGGGGTAGGTGTGTACTCCCGAAATGGTGCTTGCAATACGGTTACCCCATTCGCCGTCATCACTTGCAATACCGTGTCTTGTGCAGGAATGGATAAGGCATGCGTGTCTATCCCCAGAAACAACGGCCCATGAATGCCATGCTCTGCCCTATATTCACAAATTGCCTGAGCAATTGCCATCAAATGCCATTCATTAAAACTCACTTTGAGCGACGTGCCACGATGACCAGAAGTACCAAAGATCACGCGTTGTGCTGGGTCTGACATATCAGGTCGTTCGGTATAATAAGCAGCAACCAAACGAGGGATATTCACCAACATATCTTCCGGTACTGGCTTGCCAGCGAGAGGGTGTATCCACATCTCAACCACCTCGCTTACTAAGATAATGCTGTATCAACTGCTGGGTTGAAGTATCAATGTCGTGTTGATGGTCAGAACTTAATCCAGCCGACCGCAAATAGGGCGCAATAGAGTCAGCCATTTTTTTGCCTGACTCAACACCCCATTGATCAAAAGAATTAATATTCCATATAGCACCCTGTGTAAAAACACTATGTTCGTATAGTGCAATCAATTGCCCTATACTGGTTGGCGTCAGGGTATCGGCAAGAATGGTATTACTAGAATGATTTCCAACACAAATCTGATAGGGTTCTAACGTTGTAGTAGCTATACCATTCACACCATTACTTAACGGTAACGACTGGTTACCAAAAGCGAGTACCGCAGTTTGTGCAATAAGATTGGCGACTAACTGATCTTGCGAAGTCAACTCATTCGGCAATGGCTGACAAAAGCCAATAAAGTCAGCCGAAAATACTGACGTTCCTTGATGTAGTAATTGGTAAAACGAATGCTGAGCATTGGTGCCTGGCTCTCCCCAATAAATTGGACAGGTCGAAAACGAGAGTTGATGTCCGTTCACATCAACATGCTTACCGTTACTTTCCATGGCAAGCTGTTGAAGATAAGCAGGAAACCGTCGCAGATAGTGAGAATAAGGCAAAATTGCGAGACTTGATGTTTTTTGGAAATTGTTGTTCCATATAGCGATCATTCCCAATAATACCGGCATATTTTCATGGAAAGGCGTATGTAAAAAATGCTGATCCATCTCGTGCATTCCACATAAAAATTCATAAAAATTACTAGCGCCAATAGCAATCATCACCGATAACCCAACCGCCGAATCTATGGAGTAACGACCGCCCGTCCAGTCCCACAACACAAACATCGTTGAAATATCAATCCCAAACTCTGCGACAGCATGTTCATTAGCGGAAACAGCAATAAAATGTTTGGCGACGACCTCTTCACTATCGATATGCGCAAGGCACCACGCCCTAGCCAGTCGCGTATTTGACAATGTCTCAGTGGTAGTAAAACTCTTAGAACAAACGATGAACAAGCATTCTTCTGGATGAAGATCGCGCGTCGCCTCATAAAAATCACTGCTGTCCACATTCGATACAAAACGTAAGCAAAGTCCACGATCACTATAAAACTTTAACGCCTCGTACAGCATAAATGGCCCCAAATCTGAGCCACCGATACCAATATGAATAATATTTTTTATGACTCTTCCGGTAGCACCTTTCATTTTTCCTTCTCGAATTCGATCAGAAATAATCCGCATCCGCATTAAACTTTGCTGAACCTGAGGTACCAAATTTTCTTGATCGAGATACACATGATCACCAAGCGGAGCTCGTAAAGCTATATGTAAGGCAGCCCTATGCTCACTCTGATTAACTTTTTTACCAAGAAACATCGCTTCAATTTTTTCTTTCAGCTTACATTCCTTCGCTAGATTCATTAATAAATTGACGGTCTGGCTCGTGAGGCGATTTTTAGAATAATCGAGATACAGCTGTCCAGATTGAATCGCCATATTTTGTCCGCGTTGATTATCAGTTAAAAACAACTGAGACAAACTCTGTTTATTAATTTGCGTCGAATGCTCAAGCAAAGCAACCCAAGTGCTTTTTTCTTGAAGGACAATATCTGTATCCCACGTTTCCATCTTATCTCCCAAAAGGATCTATTCTTTAACTCCTGTAAGCCGTAATATATGACACGAGTTTTAAAGAAAGTACGGCAACGAATCTTGATATGTTCGGCGCAGATACATCATGAACAATCACGATAAACGCTCGCCAAATAATGATGATCTCGTTTCAGGCAAGGTACATCTGTTCGATGCCACACGTAATTTAATGGGTAGATTACTATTGGGATAATAAAAAGATAGAAGCTCGATGACAGAGGTATTCGCAGAACACGCTAATGGAGAGGTCTAAGCAGGTATAACCGTTCAGAGAAAAAGTTAAAATCCAGTGTTCGCAAACGTGGTGGTCGTAACAAGAAGTTTATTTATATCCTCAACCAGCACTAATATGCGAACGAAATCAATAACCTGATCAGTTGGCGAACAAATAGAATGATTTTCGTTCCAAATCTCATTCTTAAAAATGGAATAAGTTTGTGGGAAAACGAAGTTTTTTACTTTAGCCTCGTGACCAACATTTGGTGTATCGCCGTTTTCGACTGCACGATATGTTGCCGATACCGTATCACCGTTGGCACGTGAAGGCTTGACACAAATGAATGCCCCCCAATCACCGCCCCATTTTTATTAATAGAGCGGCTGTTACCTCTAGTTAATAGATTGAGACCGACATCTATTTAACATCACCAGAGTAAAGTACCAGTTCTGATCCGGCAGTCACTGAGCCAACTTACTCACATTCTTCAGGATTCTTTCTGCAAGTTCTTGAGCCAATTGCTGTTCATGAGAAGACAATTCATTTTTTTTCATAGTCAAAAATGCAGAAAGTTGAATCAGTTGGTCCGTCACCTGATCTAAATCTTTCTTTATCTGTTGCCAATTTTCAATTAATTCTTTAGATGAAACAATTTCTTGTGTCATGAAAATCACCTTCGTTTGTATGAAGTCAAGTTTCAATCGCCATCAAAACAACTTTGCTTATATTCATTCTAATTTTGTTTTAATTTTTGCATATCGCTATGAATAGGGAGTCAACAATCCTCTTTTTTTTCGTCATCAATCATCGACTTATGGAGAGAAAAACGGCTAGGTGAACGCCTATTCTTCACAGAAAAATAGAAGTAAGCTCTTCTGCGCATTCGATGACTCGGGATTGCTACAAAAGGAGATGATCGGTACATAGAGGCGCGCATTAAGACACTTCTGCGTGATGGGATGATGTATTCGACATCGGAATGTAAATCAGGAGATCGATCCTTCGATAGGATCATTTGCATCGCCCATGATGATGATGCGTACTGACTGTGAATACTAACGCGAGACCAACAAAACCATTAAATTGGAAAAATCAGCACAACAAAAAGCCCAGAACGTTGTCTAGGCTTTTCGTATGATTTTTTGGCCTGCCCTAGTGGAATCGAACCACTAACCTATGCCTTAGAAGGGCATTGCTCTATCCAGTTGAGCTAAGGGCAGCATTTATTCCTGCGCTGATATAAAGCAAGAAAACTGAAGGCTGAATACTACATGTTTCTAGCCCCAGTTTCAAGAATAGTCTTAGCTTCTGGGGACGATAAGTGTTAATTTTTTTCGATACATGCGACCAAACGCCTTGCACAAGCACTTGCAAGCTCACTGTCATCAGCTTCGACCATGACGCGCAACAAAGGCTCGGTACCAGAAGCACGGATCAATACACGTCCACGACCTGCGAGCTCAGCTTCTACCTTATCTCTTTCTTGTGCTAGCTGAACATTTTTTTGCCAGTCAAAACCTGGAGTCACCCGGACGTTAAGCAATACTTGTGGAAATAAATTGAGCTGATCAAAACACTCATCCAACGATTTCCCACTACGGCGCAACGCTGAGAGTACTTGCAAAGCAGATACGATACCATCACCGGTCGAGTGTTTGTCAAGGCAGAGCAAATGTCCAGAGCCCTCGCCGCCCAACATCCAATCTCGTTCACGCAACTGTTCTAAGACATAACGATCACCAACCTTGGCGCGGGCAAAACCTACGCCCAGATTTTTGAACGCGATCTCCACCGCCATATTTGTCATCAACGTACCGACAACACCTGGTACTGGCCCGATAGCAAGTCTGTCCTTGACCATCAGATACAACAACTGATCACCGTTGTAAATTTTCCCATGCTTATCGACCATGATGAGCCGATCTGCATCGCCATCGAGTGCAATGCCCAAATCAGCATGATTAGCACGAACTGCGATCGCCAACCCGTCCGGCTCAGTTGCACCCACTTTGTCATTAATATTGGTGCCAGTTGGCGTATTGCCAATCGCGATAACCTCAGCACCTAATTCATGAAACACATGCGGGGCAATATCATAGGCCGCCCCATGAGCGCAATCCACAACGATTTTCAGACCACGTAAGTCTAATTCAGTAGGAAATGTACTTTTACAAAATTCGATATAACGGCCATTTGCATCGCGCAAACGGTGCGCTTTTCCTAAGTGGTCCGAACTAACGCACTCCATCGGCAACTCTAGCTGAGCTTCAATCGCCAATTCCACCTCGTCTGGTAGTTTATTGCCTTGCGCTGAAAAGAATTTAATGCCGTTGTCGTAATACGGATTATGCGACGCCGAAATCACGACGCCAGCGGACAAACGTAAAGCACGGGTCAGATACGCAACGGCAGGCGTTGGCATTGGCCCAGACAACATCACATCGACACCAGCGGCTGCAAACCCGGCTTCCAGTGCTGCTTCCAGCATATAACCAGAAATGCGCGTATCTTTACCAATCAACACTGTGGGACGTTTTACATCTGGGGTGCCTGCTTGTGTAAGTACTTTACCAGCAGCGTAACCCAAACGCATTACAAAATCCGGCGTGATTGGCGCAACACCCACTTTGCCACGGATACCATCTGTCCCAAAATATTTTCTTGTCATTTTTATTTCCAATTTTCAATCATCAAACTAACAATGCTTGCCATACTTTTAATGCATCGACGGTTTCAGCGACATCATGAACCCGTACAATTTTTGCTCTAAGTTGCGCCGCTGCAACTGCAGCAGCAATACTTCCAGCGAGGCGTTTTTCTGTCGGCTTACCTGTTATTTCACCAATCATCGTTTTCCGGGATACGCCAACCAATACGGGCAGTTGTAATTCATTTCCCAAACGAGTAATGTCTTTATATAAACTAATATTATGCGCCAACGATTTGCCAAAACCAAATCCTTGATCAATTGTTATGTTTTGGCGAGGAACACCGGCAGCGATCAAGCGTTCGACGCGTTCGCGCAAAAATGTAGTGACCTCATCATTAACATTTTCATAACTAGGACGTTGTTGCATAGTAGCAGGCTTATCTTGCATGTGCATGACACAGAGACCGACATCGGCATCCGCAACCGCTTTTACGGCTGCGGGGGAGCGAAATCCCTGAATGTCATTGATCATATCGACACCCGCCATCATTGCCTCCACCATGACTTCTGGCTTGTAGGTATCGATGGATAAAGGTTTGCCGCAATCTCTCAACGCAAAAATAACTGGCATCACCCGACGTAATTCTTCCTCCAGTGGCAAAACAGCAGAACCGGGGCGACTTGATTCACCGCCGATATCAATTATATCGACGCCGTCTTCAATCATTTGTTCTGCACGGGAAAGTGCACTGTCGAGATCAAGAAAATGTCCACCATCAGAAAATGAATCAGGTGTGACATTCAAAATCCCCATTACTAAGGGCTTGGTGCTTTCGCCTCCAAAAGAGAAACGATAGCGTCCACATTGAAAATATTCAGTCATAAAAAATAAAGGCGAGGAACAATCCTCACCTTTTTAAAAAATTAAATCAACTACAAAATAAATCAGGCTGGTGCAGTTGCATTTGGAGAGACGCCACCGGAACTGTTGTCTGATGAAGAACGACCAGTTGACTGTCCAACTTTAGGCGGACGAGGTGAAATACCATTCATAATGTCGTTCACTTGATCTGCATCAATCGTTTCCCAATCCAACAATGCCTTGGTCATCACTTCTACCTTGTCACGATTCTCTTCCAACAGTCTGCGCGAGAGTGCATATTGGGTATCGAGAATCGAACGAATTTCAGCGTCAACCTTTTGTTGTGTTGCCTCAGAAATCGTTTTGGAGGCCATACCAAAGTAACCTTCTTGCTGGTTATCTTCGTAGACCATTACACCCATACTATCCGACATACCAAAGCGTGTAACCATAGAGCGAGCAAGCTTAGTGGCACGCGAAAAATCGTTAGAAGCACCAGTCGACATCTGACCAACGAAAATCTCTTCGGCAATGCGACCGCCAAACAAGATTGAAATTTCTTCCAACATTTTGTCTTTGTAACCGCTGATCTGATCGTGCTCAGGCAACTGCCAAGTTAAACCCAACGCAAAACCACGCGGCATAATTGTTACTTTATGCACTGGATCGGCTTTTGGCATCAACTTAGCGATAACAGCATGGCCAGATTCGTGATACGCAGTATTACGACGTTCTTCTTCACGCATGACCATGGATTTACGCTCAGGACCCATGAAGATCTTATCTTTCGCATCCTCGAAGTCCATCATCTCAACCAAGCGCTTGTTGCGGCGAGCAGCGAACAAGGCGGCTTCATTGACCAGATTAGCTAAGTCTGCGCCAGAGAAACCTGGCGTACCACGCGCCAGAATGTCTGCTTTGACATCTGATGAAATAGGCACTTTACGCATGTGCACGTTCAGAATCTGTTCACGACCACGAATATCTGGCAAGCCAACGGAAACCTGACGATCAAAACGACCCGGACGCAACAACGCCTTATCAAGAACATCAGCGCGGTTGGTTGCAGCAATCACGATCACACCAGAATTTGCTTCAAAACCGTCCATCTCAACCAGCATCTGGTTCAACGTCTGCTCACGTTCATCGTTACCGCCGCCCATACCAGCACCACGATGGCGACCAACAGCGTCGATTTCATCAATAAAGATAATGCACGGCGCATGCTTTTTAGCATTTTCGAACATATCACGCACACGGGAAGCACCGACGCCCACGAACATTTCAACGAAATCAGAACCAGAAATGGTAAAGAATGGCACTTTGGCCTCGCCTGCAATTGCGCGTGCAAGCAATGTTTTACCAGTACCTGGAGGACCGACCATCAATACGCCGCGAGGAATGCGACCGCCGAGTTTCTGAAATTTAGTCGGATCGCGCAGGAAATCAACAACTTCAGTCACTTCTTCTTTTGCCTCGTCGCAGCCAGCCACGTCAGCGAATGTGACGTTGTTATTCGCGTCGTCAAGCATGCGTGCTTTGGATTTGCCAAATGAGAACGCACCGCCTTTGCCGCCGCCTTGCATCTGACGCATAAAGAAAATCCACACGCCAATCAACAACAGCATTGGGAACCAAGAGATAAATACCTGCGACAAGAAGGATTGCTCTTCCGCCGGTTTGCTATCAAACTTAACTCCGTTGCTGACCAGATCACCAACAAGTCCACGATCAAAAATAGTCCCTTGAGACTTAATTTTTTTACCTTCAGTCGTCACCGCCGTGACCGTCCGAGTGGAATCGTCAATCGTTACTTCTTTAAGATGCTTTGCTTTTACCTCTTCCAGGAATTCAGAATAAGGCACGGAAGCCATTCCAGAAGTACCTGCTTTTCCTTCAAACTGCTTGAAAAGCATAAAAAGCACCATGGCAACAACCACCCATATAGCCGCTTTTGAAAACATGTTATTCACGAGAACTCCTTGGGCGCAAGTTACGCCATTTGATACTGTAATAAGTCATTCTACCCCCAATAGGCAGAGCTTGCTAGCCAGCATATGCTGGCAACATTGAGGATTATCAAGAGTAAAAAACGCCAACGTCTGAAAACTATCCATCTAAACTAGTCTAAGGAGCAGCTTTTCTGTATTTTTTTGTTTTTGACCAACAAAAATGTCGAGAAGGACGTCTACTCTGGATGCTTCAGGCCTTTGCCGAGCAAAAAAATCTCTGACGATTTGTCCTTACTGGCTTTGGGTTTTTTATTCAAGACAACTTTAAATTCTTCCTTAAAAATATCAACAATATTATTATAACTAGGCCCGTGAAAACATTTTACCAGCAGCGAACCCGTTGGCTTCAAATGCGCCTTCGCAAAGCTGACCGCCAATTCGATAATATATTCCACCCTAGCAGAATCGACTGTCGAATTACCCGATAGATTAGGCGCCATATCGGACAAAACCAGATCGAGCTTACGACCAACCAGTCGCGACTCAAGTTCATCGAGAACTTCATTTTCGCGAAAATCGCCTTGAATGAACTGGACGTCAGCGATAGGATCCATTGGCAAAAGATCAAGTGCAAAGATTTCACCAACAATCCCCCCACCCTCTTTTCCAGCCAATTTATTTCTGACGTACTGAGACCAACTTCCGGGCGTTGCTCCCAAGTCAACAATGACTTGTCCAGGTTTAATGAGCTTTTCAGCCTCATCAATCTCTTTTAGCTTGTAAACGGCGCGCGCACGGTAGCCTTCTTTTTGTGCAAGTTTCACATAAGGATCATTTATATGATCGTGAACCCAATTTTGATTGAATTTATTCTTTGCCATTCGCGTAAAATACTGCTTTTAAAGTAAAACTATGCATTTCCTGACTAATTGACGTCAGGGGGTGTGTTTATCGTGCAACCGTTGGATGCACAAGGAAAAATTATGTTAAAACTTACTCCCGCCGAAAGAAGCGAACTCAGATCTGAAGCCCACGCCCTGAAACCTATCGTCTTGATCGGTGAAGCAGGACTTTCTCCATCCGTTATCAAAGAAATCGACGCTGGCTTAAATGCCCACGGCTTAATCAAAGTACGCGTTTTCGGCGATGACCGCGAAGCACGTATCGCGATGTACGACACTATCTGCGCAGAGTTAAACGCCGCACCAGTACAGCATATCGGAAAACTTTTGGTCGTTTACCGTCCAAAAGTAGAAGGCACGAAAGAAACGAAGCTAGTCAAAAAAGGTCGCGGTATGCGCGAGGTCACTATCGTCAAGCCTAGTCCAAGTGGCACAAAAAAGCCAACCGTTTCTAAGGTGATGGTCAAGGGCAATGAACGTGTAACACAAGGCGGCAATATTAAACGTGCTAAACCACGTCAGAGTAGTGCAAAAAAATCGGCCTTAAGCAACGCATAAGACTCAGGTCGCAACTCACCCATAAGTGAGCTGCACTGTAACACTTCCCGGCCTGCAAAACGGCCGGGATTAGCATTTACTTTCAGAGCAAGTGCAATATATACATCAGAACTGCAAGACTACTTTTACGACTAATGCCGTATTAGATATAAAGCACGTCCAGAATTTCATATTCACGCACGCCAGCGGGTGCCTGAACACCAACAACATCTCCAGCATACTTGCCAATTAATGCGCGGGAAATTGGGGAGGTGATTGATACTTTACTCTTTTTTATATCAGCTTCATCTTCGCCAACGATCTGATAGCTGACTTTTTGCTCTGTTTCCAAGTCTTCCAAATGAACCGTAGAGCCAAACACCACGCGCCCCTCTGCATCAAGGGTGGTAGGATCTATTACTTGCGCAGATCCGAGTTTACCTTCGAGTTCAGCAATACGTCCTTCAATAAATGCCTGACGCTCCTTAGCTGCATCGTACTCGGCATTTTCAGATAAATCACCCTGAGCACGTGCCTCAGCGATTGCATTAATCACTTCAGGACGTTCTTTAGTTTTCAAATTGTGCAATTCTTGTTTTAACAACTCTGCACCAAATTTGGTGATAGGTACTGTACTCATTTCATTCACACTCATAAAAGTTAGGACTTACGCAAAACTGTCCCAGTAAGGGGGAACGATCTCACTTCCACAGTCAACAGCAGCAAGACACTATTACGCATTTTTACTGCGATGGAAACAACGTACTCCACCACTTATGCACAATGGACGAGCCAGCTGTCAGCATCCCTATATGCGAATACCAACTTCCACTGGGGCGATGTTGCGTAAGTCCTAAAAGTAAAATACAGAGGTCACATTAAACACCAGCCTAACCGATGCCTTTTGTGACCTCTGTATCAAAGATGCAGTAGAAGACAATTCACATTATCCACTACTGTGTTTTTTATCAGTTTAAAGTCTTATGCAGCCCTTGTAAATCATAAACGTTCAATTCGCTTAAATGACGCATACCTTCCACAGCTGCTTCAGCACCAGCAATGGTGGTGAATGTAGTTGCACGCGCGTTCAATGCCGAAGTACGGATCGCACGAGAATCAACAATCGCATTGCGCTTTTCTTCGACTGTATTAATCACCAAAGCGATTTCATTGTTTTTAATCATATCGACCACATGCGGACGACCTTCAACCACTTTATTCACAGTTGCAACTGGAATACCGGCCGCAGCAATCGCGGAAGCAGTACCTCGTGTCGCAACAATGGAGAAGCCCAATTCAACGAGGTCTTTTGCAACCTTGACGCCTCTTGGCTTATCGCTATTCTTGATGCTCAAGAACACCTTGCCAGATGTCGGCAACTTTACGCCAGCACCTAACTGAGATTTAACGAACGCTTCACCAAAGGTTTTACCAACTCCCATGACTTCACCGGTCGACTTCATCTCTGGGCCAAGGATAGTATCAACGCCTGGGAATTTAACGAACGGGAATACCGCTTCTTTCACACTAAAATAAGGCGGAACAACTTCAGCACCGATACCTTGAGAATCAAGAGACTGACCGACCATACAACGAGCAGCGATCTTCGCCAGTTGCAAACCAGTTGCCTTAGAAACATAAGGAACAGTACGCGACGCACGTGGATTCACTTCCAATACAAACACGACATCTTTACCGTCTTGCTGCTGGATAGCAAACTGCACGTTCATCAGGCCAACCACATTCAGGCCTTTTGCCATCAATGCAGTTTGACGCTTGAGTTCAGCAATGGTTTCTTGTGACAGAGAATACGGTGGCAATGAACATGCGGAGTCACCAGAGTGAACACCAGCTTGCTCAATATGCTCCATAACGCCACCGATAAATGTACGCTGACCGTCAGACAAGCAATCCACGTCCACTTCAATCGCATCATTCAAGAAACGATCCAACAATACTGGCGAGTCATGGGATACTTTAACCGCTTCACGCATGTAACGCTCAAGATCACGTTGTTCATGAACGATTTCCATTGCACGGCCACCTAACACATAGGATGGACGCACTACCAATGGGTAACCGATTTCTTGCGCCAATCGCAGCGCATCTGCTTCCGTACGTGCTGTACGGTTAGGCGGTTGACGCAAACCTAAGTCTTGCAACATTTTTTGGAAACGTTCGCGATCTTCTGCAGCATCGATCATGTCTGGCGACGTACCAACGATCGGTACGCCGTTTGCTTCCAGATCTAACGCCAGTTTCAGAGGTGTCTGACCACCGTACTGCACGATCACGCCGACCGGCTTTTCTTTATCAACGATTTCCAGTACGTCTTCGAGTGTCAGTGGCTCAAAGTACAGGCGATCTGACGTATCGTAGTCGGTAGACACTGTTTCTGGATTACAGTTGACCATGATGGTTTCATAGCCATCTTCGCGCATCGCAAATGCAGCGTGAACGCAGCAATAGTCAAATTCAATACCCTGACCGATACGGTTTGGACCACCGCCCAATACCATGATTTTTTTCTTGTCAGTTGGGTTTGATTCGCACTCATCTTCATACGTAGAGTACATGTACGCAGTGTTGGTTGCGAACTCACCGGCACAAGTATCAACGCGCTTGTAGACTGGACGCACATTCAGGCTGCGACGCAGATCGCGGATAACAGTATCAGTCGTACGCAGCAATTTCGCCAGACGACGATCAGAGAAACCTTTTTGCTTCAGTTTCAGCATCATGTCTTTGTCGATACTAGACAATTCTTGCTCATCAAGCCACAGTTCGATATCAACGATATCTTTGATCTGCACCAAGAACCATGGGTCAATGTGGGTCAATTGATGCACTTCTTCGAGGCTAAAGCCTTGAGCAAACGCATCGCCAACGTACCAGATACGGTCCGGACCTGGCTCACCCAGTTCTTTTTCCAGTGTTTCGCGATCCTGCGTTTTTTCATTCATGCCATCGACGCCGACTTCCAGACCACGCAAGGCCTTTTGGAAGGATTCCTGGAAAGTACGGCCAATCGCCATCACTTCACCAACGGATTTCATCTGCGTCGTCAGACGGTTATCTGCTTGTGGGAATTTTTCAAACGCAAAGCGAGGAATCTTGGTGACGACGTAGTCGATCGAAGGCTCGAACGATGCTGGTGTCGCACCGCCAGTAATTTCGTTACGCAACTCATCGAGCGTGAAGCCAACTGCCAACTTGGCAGCGATCTTCGCAATCGGGAAGCCTGTCGCTTTGGACGCCAGCGCAGAAGAACGGGACACACGTGGATTCATCTCAATGACGATCATACGACCATCAGCAGGATTGACCGAGAACTGCACGTTAGAGCCGCCCGTATCCACACCAATTTCACGTAACACAGCCAACGAGGCGTTACGCATGATCTGGTATTCTTTGTCAGTCAATGTCTGCGCAGGTGCAACAGTAATTGAGTCACCCGTGTGCACGCCCATCGGATCCAAGTTTTCGATGGAGCAAACGATAATGCAGTTATCCGCCTTATCGCGAACCACTTCCATCTCGTATTCTTTCCAGCCGATCAGGGATTCTTCGATCAGCAATTCGTTGGTTGGCGACGCTTCCAGACCACGTTTGCAAATCGTTTCGAATTCTTCAGGGTTGTAAGCGATACCGCCACCAGTACCACCCATTGTGAATGAAGGGCGAATAATGACTGGGAAGCCCACATCTTTCTGAACCACCCACGCTTCATCCATCGAATGAGCAACACCAGAACGCGCAGAGCCGAGACCAATCTTGGTCATCGCGTTTTTGAACTTCAAGCGATCTTCTGCCTTATCGATCGCTTCTGGTGAGGCGCCGATCAGTTCGCAATCGTACTTCGTCAGTACGCCATTGCGATGCAAATCAAGCGCACAATTGAGAGCAGTCTGACCACCCATCGTCGGCAGAATCGCATCTGGACGCTCTTTATCGATGATACGCTCAACAACTTGCCAAGTGATCGGCTCGATGTAAGTGACATCCGCCATTTCCGGATCTGTCATGATGGTCGCTGGATTGCTATTGACCAGAATGACGCGATAACCCTCTTCGCGCAATGCCTTACAGGCTTGCGCACCAGAGTAGTCAAATTCACACGCTTGTCCAATGATGATAGGACCAGCGCCGATAATTAGGATACTTTTTATGTCGGTACGTTTTGGCATTTTTATTATTCTCCTGTTTTAGCCTGTGATTTTGCTGCACTCATCAGTGCCGTAAAGCGGTCAAAGAGGTACGCAATATCGTGCGGACCTGGTGACGCTTCAGGATGCCCCTGGAAACAGAATGCTGGCTTATCAGTGCGAGCAAAGCCTTGCAAAGAGCCGTCAAACAGAGAGACGTGGGTAACACGGCAATTGGCTGGCAATGAAGCTGCATCAACAGCAAAACCGTGGTTCTGCGATGTGATCAACACTTGCTTACTATCCAAATCCTGCACGGGATGGTTTGCACCATGGTGGCCGAATTTCATTTTCAGTGTTTTCGCACCAGATGCCAGCGCCATGATCTGATGACCCAGGCAGATACCGAATGTCGGGATGCCTTTTTCAATCAATTCTTTAGCTGCTGCAATCGCGTAATCACATGGTTCTGGATCGCCAGGACCATTCGACAAAAATACGCCATCGGGATTCAATGCCAGAACATCTGCTGCACTGGATTGCGCTGGCAACACAGTCACTTTGCAACCACGTTGTGCCAACATACGCAAAATATTGCGTTTCACACCAAAATCGAATGCAACGACGTGGAATTGTGGATTGGAGAGTTGACCATAACCCTGACCCAATACCCACTCGGTCTCAGTCCATTCATACGCTTGTTTGGACGAAACGACTTTTGCCAGATCCATGCCAGACAAACCAGGGAAGGATTTCGCCAACGCGATCGCTTCTTCTGCATTCTTACCAACCAGAATCGCACCGCCTTGCGCACCTTTTTCACGCAAGATACGTGTCAGCTTGCGAGTATCAATACCAGCAATAGCAACGATGTTTTGGGAAATCAGGTATTCAGAGAGGGTTTGCTCAGAGCGAAAATTAGATACCAACATCGGCAAATCTTTGATGATCAGGCCAGCTGCATGGATTTTTTCGGATTCAACATCTTCAGCGTTAACACCAGTATTACCAATATGCGGATAAGTCAGTGTAACGATTTGGGAGCTATAACTTGGGTCAGTGAGAATTTCCTGATAACCAGTCATGGAAGTATTAAAAACAACTTCACCGACTGTATGACCGGAAGCTCCGATAGAATAGCCAGTAAAAATTGTTCCATCGGCGAGAGCTAAAATAGCGATGTCTTGGCCGGAACGAAGAAGGGACTGCGGAATGGGCAGCAAGGGCAACTCCTGTATTGTTACCGCCGCTGCGACGCCCCAAGCTGTCTATTTTTAAACAGGCCGCGGGCTAACGCCGAGCGACCTGAAAAAGATGATGGAGCGATGTGGATTTGGGTAGGCGCTACGGCGAGATTTCGAATTAGTTAAACCCTCGAATTATAGCCTAAAAACACCTCTCGGGCAATCGAAAAGACGATGAAATCCCGCCAGAACCAAATCCCCACCTGATTGCAAGCCGACTTACAAGCCCAACGCTGCAACACCTGCTTTGGCAATCTGTGCATCTTCAGACGACTTAACGCCAGAGACGCCAATGGCACCAACACAATGCCCATCTACTATTACCGGCACACCACCTTCGAGCATCCCCTCTATCAATGGGGCGCTTAAAAAAGAATAACGGCCATTATTAATGATGTCCTCGTAAATCTTCGACTCACGCTTGCCCAAAGCGGCAGTGGTCGCCTTTGCTGGGGCAATATGCGCTGAAATCGGCGCAACACCATCAAGGCGCTGCAACCACATCAGATGTCCACCATCATCCACAATAGCAATAACAACCGCCCAGTTATTTGCCAGCGCCTCTGCCTCGGCAGCTGCTGCCATTTTTTTCACATCTTCCAAGGTCAACATCGGTTTGGTTTGCATAATAATCTCCCTTTTTAACAGTGGGGCGATTGTACGCGATGCTAAAAAGCTTGCGTGTAAAAACTGTTTTGATTAAAGTGAATGCCTTTAAATTAACACTGGCCCTTGCTTGATTTACCCCCAAAGGTTTACATTATTTAAAAGTTCGCTTAAAGTAAGGCGGTTTTATTTCCTGAGTGCAAAGATGCTAACGAATGTTTTAAGAATATACAGAAGTGCCGCATTAGTGCTTATCGCAGTCGCATTACAGACAGCTATCTGCACCCCAGCCTCGGCCGCCGACAATCCATTCCCAGAGTCTTCCACCGCATTTACAAAAATTCAAGAGATCAGGCAGCGCGCTTCAGATCTAACATTAAAAGCCATGGACTTCATGGGTATTCGCTACAAGCGTGGCGGTAACACTCCAGAAAATGGACTCGACTGCAGCGGCTTTGTTCGCTTAGTCTTCAAGGATGCGGTCGGTGAAAATTTACCGCGCACCGCAGCAGAAATCAGCCGCGTTGGTGAAAATGTCGATCAGAAAGATTTACAACCTGGCGATCTTGTTTTTTACAATACACTTAAACGCGGATTCTCCCACGTCGGAATATACCTTGGCGACAACAAGTTCATTCACTCCCCATCTGCAGGTGGTCAAGTCAGGGTTGAGAGTATGGATCTGGCTTACTGGAAAAAACGATTTAACGGTGCACGTCGCATTAACGAAGAAAATGGCAAACAGTAATGTCGATGGCCACATAGTAATAAAAAAGCGCTCCCTTCGATTGGAGCGCTTTTTTATCTCTGCCTCAAAACCCACCCGGCAACAGGATTGCATCCACCGAATGAATCGACTACCGTTCCTGCAATGCCTTGATTTTTTGCTTTAACTCCGGTATCGCAGCCATTGCAGCACGCTCACCTGCCAGTATTGCAAGATTTCTACCCGCAAAATCACTTCCCTTCATACCGGCTAGTTCAGGCCGAATCACGACATCGGCCCGTTTTAATTCGTATTGGTTTATGCTTTGCCCCATGATCGTGACAGTTTGCAGAAGAATATCAATCGTACTTCCGCCATTCTGCCCTTCAGGTTGCTGCGAGATATTGACAGCGATCACCAAATCAGCACCCATGTCGCGCGCAAATTGCACAGGAACCGGCGCCACAAGGCCACCATCAACATATTGCCTGCCACTAATGGTCACAGGCTGAAAAATAGCCGGAACCGCAGATGACGCCCTGACCGCTGCCCCTGTATTCCCACGCTGAAATAGAACAGCTTTACCAGAAGACAAATCAGTTGCCACCGCACCAAAAGGTTTCTTTAATTTCTCAATAGATACCTGACCAACCATACGATTGACATAAGCCTGCAATGCATCTCCCTTTAATACGCCACTGGACTTAGCAAATAACGGCAGCGACCAGTCTGAGATCGTCGCCTCATCCATATCCAGCGCCATTTTTTGCAATGCATAACCGTTATTCCCTGCAGCGTACATCGCACCGACGACACTACCGGCACTGGTACCTACTACAATATCTGGAAATACCCCCTGAGACTCCAGTGCTTTGATGACGCCAATATGCGCAAACCCACGCGCAGCACCGCCACCGAGCGCTAATCCAATCTTTATTTGCTTTGGTGTTTTTTGTGCAGCAACACCCACTGGCACAACAGGCGCAGACGACTGCTCCGGTATGCTTGCACAGGCAGCAAGAGTGGCCGTTAAAACTGCTGTAACTACGCGATTATTGAGCATACTTGTTGAAACTATTGAAAGACATGTTGCTAATCGCAGGCGATTTTGTTTAAGTGAACAAGTTATCGCCCGGGTATAACACTGGGTATTAAGCATGAGAAATCCGTAAAAAGAAAAAATTAAAGCCGCCACTAGCGCCAAAGAAGCGACACCGGATTATAAATAGAATAAATCACGGCGTCAGACGATAGGGCAACAAAACAAAAACTTTTACATGTAAATTTTTTAATCATTTTTTATTTATTTAGAAATAATATAAATCATTAATTATTTTTTTAGCATTTCATTTTATTATCTTAAATAGTCAAATTGTCATCAACTTGACATATTTCGTCCAGATAATTGCGCAGTCTATTCCTGCATGTCAAAGACAATTAATTTTCAAATAAATTATTTTTTTAAATCCGCAAACGATTGCGCACCAACTTTAAGAGAACATATGAAGAACTCAACATGGATCCCATCGCTAACAGTGGTAGCGCTAACCGCGTGCGGAAGTAGCACCACCGCGCCATCAATTCCAGAAGGAACGACACTGAAAGTAGCCTTACTTGAAACAACTGACTTGCACCAAAATGTACTTAGTTACGATTATTACGGATTGAAACCAGATACCACGCTTGGACTGGAAAGGACTTCCACCCTCATCAGCGGCGCACGTACAGAAAATCCAAACAACGTGTTGCTTGACGATGGCGACGTCATTCAGGGAACGCTACTAGGCGACTACCAAGCAGTTGCATCACCTGTTCCCTGCAGCGGAACAATGGCGATACACAAAGTGATGAACGCATTAAAGTATGATGGAGGTAGCGTCGGAAACCATGAGTTTAATTATGGCTTAAACTTTCTCGGCCAGATCACCAATACAAATTTTGGCATCACTGGCGTCACAGCCCCTAGCAATTGCGGCGCACCAACCTTCCCTATCGTTCTGGCGAACGTCGTTAACGCAACGACACAATCTCCAATCTTCAATCCTTATTCCATCATTCCGAAGAAATTTACAGGAACAGCGCCTGACGGCTCAGCAATCAATGTCACATTAAATGTTGGCATTATGGGCTTTGTTCCACCGCAGATTATGGACTGGGATCAGAAGAATTTGGCCGGTAAAGTGGTCGTCAACGGCGTCGTAGAAACAGCCAATAAATATGTTCCAGAGATGCGCTCCAAAGGTGCAGACCTTATTGTTGCGCTATCACATGGCGGACTAGATGCTTCTACCTATAGCCCAAAAATGGAAAATGGAAGTTTATATCTAAGCACGACAGGGATCGATGCATTGATGTTGGGTCACTCACACCTGATCTTCCCGCAAGCAAAGGAACCTGGCGCCGCAGCCATCGATGCGTCATTGAAAAACTTACCGGGCGTAGACAATATTAAAGGCACCATCAACGGCATCCCAGCAGTCATGGCGCAAAGTTGGGGACGTCGTCTCGGCATCATCCAGATGACCTTAAAATACCAAAGCGGCAAATGGGTCGTGCAACCAGCTCTGACTAACGTTGAAGCACGTGGCTTCACCTATACCGATGGTAAAACAGCAATCGCTGCGGATCCAAGTGTTGCGCCGCTGGTAGACACGGAACATAAAGCCACGTTGGCCTATGCATCACAACCCTTAGGCACGACTACTGATTTTGAAATGTCTGCCTACTTTGCGTTAGTTGGTGATGTCAGTGCCATTCAGATAGTCAATCAGGCACAAATTAACTACGTACAAAATTTTATTGCCAATTCCACTAACGCAACGATTGCTAGCTACAAATCCATCCCTGTGATCTCATGCAGCGCCCCGTTCAAGGCAGGACGCAACGGTGCAACTGACTTTACCGATGTAGCGCCAAACGCCACCCCAGCCAATCCATTCACGCTACAGGTTCGAAATCCAGGCGACTTGTACTTGTACGGCAATAACAATTTACAAGCCGTAAAGATTCAGGGATCAGACCTGAAAAACTGGCTGGAGAAATCCGCAAGCCAATTTGCACAGATCAACCCTGCTTTAACGACAGAGCAAGACTTAGTGCCGTCTTATTCAACAATCTACAACTACGATGTCTTCTATGCTGCCAATAATGCCCTCAAATATCAAATCGACGTGACGCAACCAGTTGGTAGTCGCATTGTTAATCTAACCTATGCTGGCAACCCAGTAGCGCCAACAGATAATTTTATCGTGGCGACGAATGATTATCGCGCAAGTGGCGGCGGCAACTTCCCTGGCATTGACGGCAGCAAGACGATTATTAAATCGCCGGATGCCAATCAAGCAGTAGTGAGCAAATATCTCAGCAGCTTGAGTAAAGTCACTGCAGCACTCAATGGCACAGGCCAAAGCTGGAGTTTCGTCAAAACAGTAACGCAAGGGCCGGTGATTTTGCGCTCAGTCACTGGCAAACTGCCGGTCGCAAAAGCAGCAGGGCTCAATCGCGTTATCGCTGAAGGCGCAATTGATCCTAACGGCTACGCAAAGTATCAAATTGATCTGAGCAAATAACTTCCCATAGACGATGAAGTAAGTTCACTTGATTCACTCTTACAGCGTGTTCTCGTTATTGTTGCGAGAGCACGCCTATTCTGACAAAGATGATAATGCCTTCAATTTTCCGATTTTTTACATACAACTTAATATTGCTAGCTTTTTGTGCCTGTAGCCAGGAAGTATCTGAACATCCAAGTACGGCAGAAATTGAGTCGATGGGACTGCAAGCCCTGCATGGGCAAAACAAAGAAGCCCTCCACACATTAAGAGCGTGGGCAAAACGGGGTAATACAGTGGCCCAAAGAGAATTAGCCTTTGCTCTAGCCGTTCATAACGACCAATATGTTGATGCAGCAAATTGGCTCAAAAAAGCAGCACAAGGCGGAGACGCAGAAGCAGAATTTAACTTCGCAGAAGCAAATTACAAAGCACGACTGGGATTGAAGCAAAATTATGTCGAGGCGTGGACATGGTACATGGCTGCATCACAACAAAAAAACGACAAGGCAACATTTATGTTGTCACGCATGTGTAAATACGGCGAAGGCGTACCTCAAGACCTCAAGCAATCAGTTTATTGGCTACAGATAGCCAGCGAACAAGGTAATGCGCAAGCAATGTTCTTGCTCTCGAATGCCTATGCAGACGGAGACGGCCTCGCAAAAAACCCCGTTCTCGCTCGCCAATGGCTTGAAAATTCCGCCGAAGGCGACTTTCCTGTTGCAATTCAGGCCCTCGCAATGGAACTAGAGGGTAACATTGACGCTCAAGAGAAAGATAAACAACGGGCGCACCACTTACTCAAAGAGGCAAATGACGAGAGAAGAATGCGTTGGAACCAATACCAATAAGCATGCGACCCGGTTTCAATTTCTGTCATTAAACTAAAGACCTCGTTGACGATCGATGAAGTCGTCAAATAAGACTCCTATCCTGGGGCAATGTCGAGGTTATCGCTAGCGACATTTATTCACTATTCACTATACAGGATAGGTAACGTCTAAAATTGTCAGTTCATCAATGCCAGACGGCGTCTTTAAGATGATCGTGTCACCAATACGGTTTTTAGTTAATGCACGTGCAACTGGTGATACCCAGCTAATTTTGCCTTTTAACGGGTCAAACTCATCAACGCCAACGATGGTGATTGTTACCTCTTCACCTTGCAAGTTCTCATAGACGATAGTGGCGCCAAAAAATATCTGATCAGAGCCATGATGCACCCTTGGGTCAACGATCTCCGCAACATCCAGACGTTTACTCAAAAAACGAATCCGCCGATCAATCTCACGCAAACGGCGCTTACCATATATATAATCACCATTTTCAGAACGATCGCCGTTTGAGGCGGCCCAATGGACAATATTTACCACTTCGGGGCGATCGACATCGATTAAACGAAGAAATTCGTCCTTCATACTTTGATGCCCTTCTGGGGTCATATAGTTTTTTGCGCCAGCGGGTATTGCCGGGGCGGCGACTTCGTCGTCGTCATCTGAGTCAGTTTCTTTTACAAACGCTTTATTCATTTTATTTTCTGAAGAACTACATCAAATTAATTTCTATCTTCTCACCGCAGATCAGCTAACCCTTATAAAATAACAAGCAATTTAGCTAACATCTTTTGTATCCATAAAATAATTCAACCAATTCAATAACGGACACATCAGGCGAGCTTGGCAACAGAGGAACATAACCATTAAACAAAGGTCAATGCCAAGCCCTTAAAAAGTGGCGTAAAAAGGGATCTCAAGAATACTAGTATTGAACGCACATTGTATGCGACAGTATTGATATGACATAGAAATGGAATTTTGCATGACTGAATTTGCGTCGATTAAGCTCATGGTGGTGGACGATCATACCGTAGTGAGAGAAGGTATTAGAAGTATCGTTGGCGCCACAACAGATATCGCCGTTGTCGCTGAAGCCACCTCCGGCATTGAAGCCATCCGCCAGTCCCGTCAACATGATTATAAGGTGATGTTGCTTGACATCGCGCTGTCTGACAAAAATGGTATTGAAGTATTAAAACAAATTAAAGCCGAAAAGCCGGACGTACAAATATTAATGTTCTCGATGTATCGTGAGGACCAATATGCAATACGCTCACTCAAAGCTGGCGCCTCTGGGTATCTTAGCAAGCAATGCAGTAAAGAAGAGATCATCGCAGCAATCCGCCAGGTAGCAGGTGGCTTAAAATACATCAGCCCACAGTTGGCGCAAGAATTGGCGAACAACCTCAATCAAGAACATGAGGACGAACTACATAAAACGTTATCTGACCGCGAGTTCCAGACACTGACAATGATCGCCTCTGGAAAATCAGTGAGCGACATTGCCAAAGACTTATCACTATCAGTAAAAACGATCAGCGAATACCGTTCTCGCATCCTGTTAAAAATGAAATTGCGACACAACGCAGAATTAACCCATTACGCAATCAAGAATCAACTGGTAGACTAAATAGGAATCCTTAAGCTGGCAAAGAATTATGTCAAATAACTCAAATAACTCACAATTCAAAAGTCCAACTGACATTGCTCGCGAAGCGTTTCGACAACTTGCTATACAAAGAATTGCGCCGACACCTGAAGCCTATCAGAAACTGTACAATGAAATTGCGGGAATCTTTGTTCAGCAAGAGGAAGCTGTGTCCTCAAAAGAGGTTTCTGAAACACCAACAGCGCCGTCGATTGCTGAAAATCTACTCGCTAGCTTTGCCACGAGCTTAATAAATTCAAAAGGTGACCTTGCTAATTTTGGCCACCGATTTAATCGGGCTATTAGAAACAGCAACTGGGAAGAGTACAGTAAGGCGCTCGATGAGCTCACTGAGCATATGACAGCGCCCTCCGCGGCAATACCTGCCACACCAAAAGGAATCAGCCTGGTTGATCCCCTTCCATCTGTAACAATACCGAGTACTGCCCTACCTCTGGTTGATATTCCCACTGCCGAAGATCCTCGGCCACGCCTACTCAGAGATTTACTGCACCGAACACTATCATTGGCCCTCAGTTCTATTTTAAAGCCAAGCTTACCGTCTCTGGCAATCGAATCTGAAGCCATCGGCATTGCTGTCAAAGAAGCAGAGTCAGAAACCGCACTGAACCAAGTAGCAACGCGCTTAAAACAACTATGCTTCCAAATTGAATTGCAGAGTGGCGACAGCGCTGAGCAACAAGAGTTATTACTACGTCTTTTTGATCTACTGTTGAGTAATATTCATGATCTTCTCGATAACGACAATTGGTTACGTGGTCAGATTGAAGTTGTACAGACTCTGATCTCTGGGCCGATAGATCATCGCTCTTTACAGGAAGCGACGCGCAGCCTCAAGGAAGTGATCTATAAACAAGGAACACTGAAAAACAGTATCGCTGAGTCCAAAAACTCAGTAAAAAAAATGATGACTGCATTTGTCGACCGTCTCAACACGATGGTCGATACCACAGACACGTATCAGCACAAGATGGATAGCTACGCCACCGAGATCAGCAAAGCCAATGATGTAGCACAGGTAGGAAAACTTATCAGCGGCATCATCAACGAAACGCGCACCGTTCAATTTGAGGCAGTCAAATCCAGAGACATCATTGTTGCCGCACAAAAAGAAGTAATCGAGGCAGAAAACAAAATTAAAGAATTAGAAACAAAACTAGCACACATGAGTGAATTGGTTCGCGAAGATCAATTGACTGGCAGTCTAAATCGGCGTGGCATGGATGACATCTTTGAACGAGAGGCGGACCGTGCCGATCGTCGTAATAGTCCGCTGTGCGTCGCTATGCTGGATCTGGATAACTTTAAAAGACTCAACGACACCCATGGCCATGCAGCTGGCGACGAAGCATTAGTGCATCTGGTACGGATCGTCAAGCAGACGTTACGCTCTATCGACGTCATTGCTCGTTTTGGCGGTGAAGAATTTGTCATCATCATGCCAGAAACCGAAATCGAAGAGGCCGCCCAGGCAATGACACGCGTGCAACGCGAACTAACGAAGCACTTCTTTACCTCTGACGACAAACGTTTATTCATTACCTTTAGCGCCGGCGTCGCTCTGCGCGCACCCCGGGAAACACAAGAGGCACTGATCAAACGTGCAGACCACGCCATGTACACAGCGAAGAAAGCAGGGAAAAATCGGGTAGTCAAGGCGGACTAGCTTATCAATCAACCATGTAGCCCAAAAAATCTGATGGGTCTATTGATCTTTTTTATTACTCGCTATCCGCCCTCCCCTTACTACATCAACTACGCCGACGAGTCCGATTAGGCATCATGAGGAATAGCTCCCACACCTTGTGAGCACGCTCTGCAACAGATCAACGCTTCTCGTCGTATCGATTCAATCTACTTCAAACGTAATTCAAGCAGTTGATCCTGTACTTATGGCCTGTCCATCATGGTTTCTGAAACCACTCCAACCCAAGAGCTGAAGCAAGAACTAAGCTGTCCCTCATAAGAAAGCAGAAACGACCACTTAGACAACGTGCTTGATTTACAAATTAATTAACTGATAAACATTTAAAACGGCACAAAGAAACATCCTATTGAACATTTTATTGCTATAAAAGTAACTTTAAAAAATAAAACTTTGCTCTTTTTAGTGTTAAAGATTTTTTGAAACCTGCCGTCAAGCGGAGGAATCTTAAAAACTTAAGCAAAAAAATTAATATTTATTTAGAGAAATATCCTAAAATTTTTCCAGAGTTGACCGTAACCCTTAACAACGGCGGTGCAACAGTCATCAGGACAGACCAAAGTTTGAGGCTAAACCCCGATTTAAATAACTTAGGCAAGGAGAATCAAAATGTCTTCATTCATCAATACCAATATCGCGTCGATGATTGCGCAAAACAACCTGACAACGTCTCAATCGTCGTTACAAACTTCGATGCAACGTCTGTCTTCCGGTTTGCGTATTAACTCCGCAAAAGACGACGCTGCTGGCTTGGCGATTTCCCAACGTATGACTGCACAGCTCGACGGTCAAAACCAAGCTGCACGTAATGCGAACGACGGTATCTCGTTAGCGCAAACAGCTGAGGGCGATTTATCTCAAATCGGCTCCAACTTGCAACGTATCCGTGACTTATCAGTACAAGCAGCCAACGGCACCAACAGCGCATCTGATCGTGCGGCGTTGAATAATGAAGCTAGCCAATTGATTTCTGAAATTAACCGCGTAGCCAGCACATCAAACTTTAACGGCGTTAATTTGCTCGACGGTTCATTCGCAAACCAAACATTCCAAGTTGGCGCAAACGGTACTAGCAACGATCAAATCACGATTGGTGCCATCACAAGTGCAAAATCTAGCGCGTTAGGCGTTGGATCAGGCTCCAGCTATTCATCCTCCCTGGCTAGCACAGCAACTGGAACAGATGCAGTTGGTGCAGGCGCGTTGGTACTCAACGGCGTCAGTATTGGTGCTACTGCCAATGATGGTGTTTCATACAAAAACGGCGCCGGTAGTGCAATCGCTAAAGCTGCCGCTATCAATTTGTCGAGTGGCAGCACTGGTGTCACTGCGACAGCTCAGGCTAACGTTGTTGGCGGCACAACAGCTACGACGCAAAATGCGATTGCTGCTGGCGATATCAAAATTAATGGTGTTGATATTGGTGCAGTAGCAGGCGGCACAACTGCGGGCGAGCATGGCTCATCCGTAGCAGCGGCAATTAACGCGAAGTCCACACAAACAGGTGTAACAGCATCCTACGACAGTACGACCGGTGCTGTCAGTTTGGCAGCAGCAGATGGCAGAAATATTACTGTCGAAAAAGCGGCTACTGCAACGTCAGATGATACCAATACAGGCCTCACCACCGGCATTACTGCTGGCGCAGCTGGTGTTGTTACAACAGCCGCGAAGTTGACTCTTACTTCAACAAACGCTAATGGTATTCAAGTTGCGAACGGCGCGGAGACACAAGCGACTGGTGCAGCAGCAGCTACCGTTTCAACTTCACTTGTTGCAGGTGACGTTACAATCAACGGTTACGATATTGGTGCCGTGAAAGGTGCAGCGACAGCAGATGCCCAGGCACAGAACGTTGTTGACGCAATCAATAAAATCTCATCTAAAAGCGGTGTAACAGCAACACAGACAGCTGGAACAATCAAGCTTACTTCCTTGACAGGCGCAACCATCAATGCCGTTGTTAATACTAACGGCGCAGCAGGCTCTGGCCTTAAAGCCGCAGCTGGCACATTGACAGGAACATCGGCTGTTAGTACTGCAGCAACACAAGTTGGCTTAAGTACAACTGTTGTTAATGCAACAGCAACAGTTGGTGCTGGCTTGTCATCTCTCGACTTAACAAGTGCATCAGGTGCAACTTCCGCATTGGCGACGATTGATGCTGCTCTGGCTTCAGTCAATAGCTCACGCGCTTCGTTGGGTGCATTCCAAAACCGCTTTACTTCCGCTGTGACAAGCTTGCAGACTTCACAAACAAACTTAGCCTCTTCTCGTAGCCGTATTCAAGATGCTGACTTTGCTTCAGAAACTGCGAACATGACACGTGCTCAAGTATTGCAACAAGCTGGTACAGCAATTCTGGCGCAGGCTAACCAACAACCTAACGGCGTTCTCGCTCTGTTACGTTAATCAATAGGTTAAGTAGGCCATTGACGTAGAACATTCCCCTGACCAGCAATTGGTCGGGGGAATATCACATTGAAGGACAAGATCATGGACATCCCTTCTGTCGGAAGCACACTGCCTCTTGGGTCGCCCCCTCCAGATAAAAATGTAATGCCATCAGGTACGACGACGAGTATCAGCAATGCTGTCCAGAGTCCCGCTCCAGCAGACACAACCTCCGCTGAGACAAAAAAAAGCACTGATCCAAGCCAGTTAAAAAAAGCCGTTGATGACATCAATAAAACGCTGCAAGACCGCGGACAAGATGTCCGTTTTAGCATCGATGAAAGTAGTAAGCGCGTTGTTGTTAAAATTATCGATCAGAACACCGATAAGGTGCTACGCCAGATACCAACGGAACAAGCACTTGAAATCTCTCAATCTTTGGATAAATTACAGGGATTATTGATTAAACAGGAAGCCTGAAAAGGTTTAAAGTAAGATAAAGTCATTGTTGCGTCATAAGCGCTGGTGTTTTGAATCTTATTTTTAAAATAGCGGGGAAATACCCCTCTGTCATGCAAATTGGAACCCCGCCAGATTTGATACAGTTAGGGCTAGCAAAGGAGAACTATTGTGTCCGTATCATCAATCGGCGTCGCCTCAGGGTTACCCCTCGATAGCATTATCAGTAAATTAATGGCTATTGAGAGTCAACCTCTTACCGCGATCAAACAAAAGCAAACCAGTTACAATGCTGATGTGACAGCCTATGGCGCATTGAGTAGTGTCATGAGTGCTTTTCAAAGTTCACTGACGACCTTAAGTAACCCTGCGACTTTTAACAACTTGACGGCAACTTCTGGCGATAGCACCATTGCCAGTGCAACCACGACGAGCGTCGCCACAGCGGGCACATATAGCGTCAACGTAACGCAGTTAGCACAAGGGCAATCCATCTCCAGTGCAGGTCAGACGTCGGCAACTAATACTATCGGCTCCGGCCAAAGCAGCACAGTCACCTTTCAGTTTGGCACCATCAGCGGTGGAACATCCAGCAATGGGGTGTATACGGGCTCCAGTTTTACCCAGGATGCAACGCAAGCGACTGGCTCGATTACGATAGACAGCAGCAATAATTCTCTGCAAGGTATTAGAGACGCCATTAATAATGCGAGTATTGGCGTCAAAGCATCCATTATTGGCGATGGTAGTGCAACGCCTTACCATCTGGTTCTTGCATCAACCAGCACTGGTGCAACATCAAGTATGAAAATCAGTGTTAGCGGTGATTCTGCTTTGCAAAATTTGCTCTCGAACGACCCGTCTGGAACGCAAAATTTCAAAGAGGTCAATACCGGTCAAAGCGCAAATCTGACTATTAACGGTATCGCCGTCACAAGTAACACGAACAACCTCAGTTCCTCCATTCAAGGGGTGACGTTACAACTAGGTAAAGTTGGTACCACGTCTGTCAGTATTGCTGCCAATACAACTGCGGTCACCACTGCGGTGAGTTCTTTTGTGACCGCCTATAACAATATTAACAGCACCATTTCGCAACTTACCTCGTATAACTCAACCACCAAAGCTGCGGGCGCCTTGCTGGGAGACCCAACTGTTACCACAGTACAAGATCAATTGCGTAGCTCCTTGAGCAACGCCGTCAATGGTCTTGGCGGCAAATTCACCTACTTGGCGCAAATTGGCATTACATTTCAAAAAGATGGCTCTCTCGCGTCGGACTCAACCAAACTACAGACTGCACTAACAAATAACTTTACAGATGTTGGTGGCCTGTTTGCAGCGGTTGGTCAATCGACAGATAGCTTGACAAGGCAAGTGGGCTCCACAGCAAATACCCAAGCAGGTAATTATGCGTTAAATGTGACCCAAGTCGCGACCCAAGGTTCGTTAGTTGGCAATACTAACCTCAACAGTGCCTCAACCACGATTGCTGCCAATACAGCGATCAACGTCACACTGGATGGCATTACTGGATCTGTGAATTTACCAGCAGGTACTTATAATGCAACACAATTAGCGTCTCTAGTACAGTCGTCGATCAATGGAACTTCTATTTTTTCGACGGGTGGTTTATCCGTAGCAGCATCGATCGACACTAACGGCTTTCTCAATTTAAGCTCCGGTAACTACGGTAGCAAATCTATCGTTAGTCTGACAAATGGAACGGGAACCAGCATTTCAGCATTAACAGGTACTTCATCTGCGGGTTTCGTTGGCAAAGACGTTGCAGGAACACTTAATGGCGTAGTAGCAACCGGCAATGGGCAAATTCTTACCGGCGCAAGTGGATCTCCCTCCGATGGCTTACAAGTGATTGTTAACGGCGGCGCAGTTGGCGACCGTGGGACTGTTTATTTCTCTCAAGGTTTTGCTTACAAGCTCAATAGCGTTCTTAACAATATCATCGGTACCGGTGGCTTAATCCCCAATGCAATTACCGGATTTAACAGCACGCTAAAAGATCTACAAAAACAGACCGATGCACTGAATGTTCAACTTACCGCTAAACAAGCCGCCTTACAGGCGCAATACAGTGCGCTTGATACGCTAGTTGCCAGCATGCAATCGCAGTCAAGCTTTTTGACATCACAACTTGGCATCCTTAACGGCACTACCAATAAATAAGTAATTTACCAGTCACTCGTGAAGGACTACATATGTTTGGATCATCAAAACTATACGGCGCCAATGCCTACACCAAAATAGGTCAAGAGACCGGTGTCATGGCGGCCGATCCGCACAAACTGATCGTCATGCTGTTTGATGGCGCAATAATTGCGATTGGAAATGCCATACAGCAAATGAAAAACAAAGAAATTGCCAGCAAAGGGAAATCTATTTCTCATGCAATTTCGATCATTGATAATGGCCTGCGTGCCAGTTTAGACAAAGAAGCTGGCGGTGATATCGCAAAAAATCTTGACGCACTGTATGAATACATGAGTCGCGAGTTGTTACTCGCCAATGCTGGCAACAAAGAAGAAAAACTAATTGAAGTGCAAACATTATTACGTGACTTAAAAGAAACTTGGGAGGCAATTAATCCAGCGCCAGGAATTGCGGCAGCCGCTGCGAATAAAGTCCCTTCTACAGCAAGCTACGACCCATTACAACCAAAACAAATTCACGCATTTGAGGCCTGATTAAGCATGGAAAGCATAGAACTTATCTCATTATATGAAAACGTGGCTGTAATTACAGACCAAATGCTTGATGCCGCACGGAAACGCGATTGGGAGTTGCTATGTCAACTAGAATCTAACTGTAGCTCGACCGTTGCCATCATTCAAAAAAATGAAGTGCCAGTTCCACTCACACCCGAGTTAAAGGAGCGTAAAATCAAAATGATCAAAAAGATCCTTGCGGATGATAAGGAAATCCGTGATATCACGGAGCCTTGGATGGCCGAACTGGCCAATCTTATGCATAGCAACCACACTTCTCGCAAGTTGAACCAGGCTTACGGAGCCGCACGAGTGTAAACATTCATGTCCAATCGCCTCGATAGTGCAACAACACAACCTGCCGCTATTGGGGCGAGCTCAAATACAACATCAACTACATCGAGTAGCTCGAAGAATACCGGTGTATTTGAAGCTAAAGTGTTGGCAAAAATAGATGACACGACCTATTCAGTCAACGTCAACAACAAAACGATAATCGTTTCTTTGCCCCAAGATACAAAAATCGGGGACATGATCTCGGTTGACATCAAAGCTCTTGGCTCTAGTCAGCAACGTCTCGATCTAGAAACAAACGTACCTGCACAATTAAAGTCATCGACGAACTTACTTAAGGCCACTGAAATACAGCAGCGTCCGCTTCAAGACGCGGACTCATTCAATTCATCAGGCCAACAGAGCAGCGTTATACAGTTGAGCGATTTTAGTCGATTAATTGATACTATTCTGCGCGCCGATACTAGCCCTGAGTCGCCTATTGTCGCACCATCTACGATCTTGACAGAGACCTCCGCAATGAGTGATACGCACACGCTCGCGACCGAATTACAAAAACAACTCTCAAAGAGTGGCGTATTTTACGAATCACATCTGGCAGATTGGGTAAGTGGAAAGAGGGATCTAAAGGCAATTCAATCAGAACCTCAAGCAAGACTCCCCTCTTTAGACGAAAAAGGAATACCAACCAACGTCAATGACGTTGCGGGATATAAAGAACTTACTCATCTGATTCAACAGCAGCTACATACATTGGAAAATGACAACCTGAAATGGCAAGGAAACCTGCTTCCAGGACAACCACTCGAATTTGAAATCCGCAGGCAGCAATCTGAAAAAAAGAAAAATGCTTACCCCGAAGAAGCAGGAGACTATTGGAATAGCATTGTGCGTTTTACACTCCCCACGCTAGGGACCGTATCAGCTACAATCAACTTGCATTCTTCACATTTAAGTGTATCCGTTCATACCACTGACGAATTGAGTGCTCAGGTTCTTCGGGCTTACGCCCATCAATTCACTACAACACTGAGCTCTTTAGGCACAGATCTTGACCAATTCAGCATAAAATACGATGGCGACAAAGAATGATATAACTAAAAATGCAGTCGCCATTGCTTACGAAAGCGGGTCAAGCGCCCCAAAAGTAGTGGCTAAAGGCAAGGGGCTCATTGCAGAAACCATCATTGCACGGGCAAAAGAACACGGTATTCATGTGCATGAATCCAAAGAGTTGGTATCATTACTAATGAAAGTCGAATTAGACAAAGAAATTCCGCCTACACTCTACCGTGTAGTTGCAGAACTCCTTGCATGGCTTTACCATATTGACGCTGATGAATCACGGAATGGAGCGGGGACATCTTCAATAAATACCATTCCCCCAGACAATTTTGACAAAAATAATTAACACAACATATGCAAATATCTCCAACACTTGGGACTGAAAACCAGAGTCCCTATCAGATTGACTCTCGCAGAGAAATCGTTTCCTTGCTTAAAGGCTTGCGCGACAGTAATCAGCTGATCAGCATGGTGATACATAATGGTAGTGAAGTATTTATCACCTCGATTCTCGATATCGATGACGCCAACAACCACATCATCGTTGATGCCGCGCCAGGAAACTTGGCTAATCAACGCATTGTTGAAGCCCCGCGCGTTTCGTTTGAAGGTTTGCTCGATAAAATCGGCATCCAATTCTCAAGCTCAGAAGTAGTGCAGATCACCTTTGAAGATCGGCCTGCCTTGCAATTTGGCATCCCAATCAACATGATCCGATTGCAACGCAGAGAGTATTACCGCATCAATACACCGCTATCTACACCGATTAAAGCGAGCATCCCAGCTGAAATTGATGGCAAGGTTGATGTCCTCAAATTAAGCCTCGTTGACATCAGTTGTGGTGGTATCGCAATACTGGATGAGAAAAAGATTTTGGACTGCACGATTGGCAAATCCTACGAGCATTGCAAACTCGACTTACCAGGCGTTGGCTTGGTTGAAATTGTGCTTCAAGTCAGAAATCATCAAGAGTTGGTTTTACTTAACGGCAAGTCGAACCGCCGCATCGGCTGCCAATTTATCAATCTGTCCAATGCCGTTCTCTCTCATATTCAACGCTACATCATGAAATTAGAACGAGAACGGAACGCCAAGATGACGGGCATAGGCTAATTCAGCTAATTTCGTCAGCCAAATGGACTAACGCTGGTACATCAAGCCATCTCAAAAGGATGGCCTTTATAACCAGATAGCGTTAGTCCCAAGTTATACTTGCATATTCATAATGTCGTTATATGAGGCGACTAGTTTGTTTCTGACCTGCACTGTCGTTTGAAACGAAATACTCGCCTTCTGCATTGATATCATCACATCCGCCAAACTCACCTTATCGTCCCCCATCGCGAATTGCTCGCCCAATTTCTGGGAGTCCGTCTGAACCTGGTTCACATGATCTAACGAAGCTTTGAATGCGTCAGCAAAATTGACCTTAGAGGCCGCTGGTTCTGCCGCTGCGCCAGGTTTCGTTATAACAGGTGAGGAATGTTCCATTTTTGCAGCAGCAGCACGCAACTGAGCAACCATCGCATCAATCTGGCTGCGGTCTATACCAGCAATACCCATAAAATCCTCCGCACAAGTGTAAGTTTTTCACAAGCATCACATTAGCATTGATAATTTTTTGCATTCGCTTGATAAGAACAACTAAACTGGCCTTTATCGACAGATTGAATTTACAAAAAAGGCCCAAAATTGGGACAAGGAAAAAACCACGATGGCTTAGATATATGCAACAACAATTCCACAGATCAGCAACAGACAAGGTGATGTATGGCAACTGCTGAAAACACTGTTCTCGAAAACATGCCAACTGAGGAAGCCCCTAGATTTTTAGGATTACCTCAGACTCCCGGTGTGCGCACTGCCCTACTCTCTGCAGGTGCTGCGCTGATACTGGCGATCATGGTTGGCGTCTGGCTGTGGAGTCAGCAACCAGAATATCGCGTCTTGTTCTCCAACTTCAATGACAAAGATGGCGGCGCCATCGTTGCATCCCTGCAACAAATGAATATTCCCTATAAATATTCAGACTCAGGAACAGCAATTTTAGTACCTGCAAGCCAAGTTCACGACGCACGCCTGAAATTGGCCACCCAAGGATTACCCAAGGGAGGTAACGTTGGTTTTGAATTAATGGAAAATCAAAAATTAGGTATTTCACAATTTTTGGAACAAGTCAATTTCCAACGCGCTCTCGAAGGTGAGTTAGCACGGACGATTCAGTCTGTCGCTTCTATTCAGACAGCACGCGTCCATTTAGCAATGCCCAAGGCCTCTGTTTTCGTCAGAGAGCAACAAAGTCCGACCGCATCCGTGCTTGTCAGCGTCTACCCTGGTCGTGTGCTGGATCAATCTCAAGTTAACGCGATCCTCCACCTTGTGGCCAGTAGCGTCCCTGAATTATCAACAAAAAACGTCTCTATTGTGGATCAAAACGGCAATTTGCTGTCTGACCCCAATAAACAAGCAGGAAGCAATAATTTAGACCCTGCACAAATCAAATACGTGCAAGATTTCCAAGAAAACATCGTCAAACGCGTTGAATCGATTATTAGTCCGATCGTCGGCAAAAATAACGTGCATGCGGAAGCAACTGCAGATATCGATTTTTCCAGAAGTGAGCAAGCAGCAGAGAGCTACCGTCCAAATTCACCACCAGAAGCGTCGACCATACGTAGTCAACAGACCAGCGAAAGCTACAACAAAAACAACAATGCCTCAGGCATTCCCGGTGCTTTAACCAACCAACCGCCTGCACCAGCAACAGCACCTATTGTTGCTAATGGCACTAATGCCGCTAATGCTTCCCAATCGGCAGCATCGAGCGCAGCAATACTCCAAAAAGATTCAACAACTAACTATGAAGTTGATAAAACCATCCGTTACACCCAGCAAAATATGGGCGGCGTTAAACGTATTTCTGTGGCGATTGTTCTCAACTACAAGTCGGAAACCGATAAATCTGGCAAGGTAATTACTCGGCCATTAACGGACGTCGAGAAAACTGAAATTACCGATCTAGCAAAAGAAGCAATGGGTTTCAATAAGGAACGCGGCGACACATTGAACGTTGTCAACAGTGCATTCGCCGGCCCAGAGAAACAAGTGATCGAAGAGTTCCCGCTTTGGAAACAGCCTGAAACGATCGCACTGGCAAAGGAAATTGGTAAGTACCTGTTAGTCGGCGGTGTGTTAGCCTATCTGTTCTTTGGCTACCTCAAACCTATCTTGTATAAAATCATGGGTAAAGATGTTAAGGCAGAGAAAGCTAAGAAAGAACAGGAAGAAAAAGAAAGGCTCGAGGCAGAAGAGCAAGAGGCCGAAGCAGCCGCTGCAGCAGAAGGTGACGAAGATGGCGCAGTCGTCAAACTCTCCAGTGAAGAAGAAATACAAGCAGCAAAACAAACACAAAGCTACGAACAAAACTTAGAAATGGCGAGAGCATTGGCAAAAGATGATCCTCGCATCGTGGCGAACGTGATTAAAACATGGGTGAATAATGAGTGATGAAGGCGTACAAAAGGCAGCGACTTTTTTACTAGCTCTGGGCGAAGATGGCGCAGCTGAAGTAATGAAGTTTCTCGGGCCACGTGAAGTACAAAAAATCGGCGCTGCCATGGCAACGATCGGTGCTATTCCACATGAACGCATAGCCAAAGTCATGGAAGATTTTAAGGCCGCGGCCGACGTCAACTCATCGGTTGGCCTTGATTCTGACGAATACATCCGCAATGTATTGACGAAAGCATTGGGCGACGACAAAGCATCATCCTTACTCAACCGCATTCTTGGTGGCAAGGACGCCAGCGGTATTGAAAGTCTCAAGTGGATGGATTCCCCCTCCGTTGCTGACCTGATTAAAAATGAGCATCCACAAATTGTCGCAACCATCCTAGTTCACCTTGAAAGTGATCAGGCCTGTGAGATTTTAAATAACTTCACGGAGCGCCTTCGGAATGACGTAGTTCTGCGTATCGCGACTCTGGATGGTATTCAGCCAACAGCGTTACGTGAACTCAATGATGTCCTGACAAAACTACTGACTGGCAATGAAAGTCTGAAGAAAAAATCTATCGGTGGCGTGCGTGCTGCGGCAGAAATTCTCAACTTCATGAGCGGCGAAAATGAAGCATCCGTGATGGACAATCTGCGCAAATACGATGGTGATATGGCAGAAAAAATCATGGATGAAATGTTTGTCTTCGATAACATTCTTGAAATTGATGACAAAGGTATTCAATTATTGCTTCGCGAAGTGCAATCTGATTCCCTCATTGTCGCGCTTAAAGGTGCTAATCAAGATATGCGCGAGAAAATCTTCAAAAATATGTCTCAACGGGCAGCTGAGATGATGCGCGAAGATCTAGAATCAAAAGGTCCTGTTCGGCTTTCTGAAGTTGAGGCGCAACAAAAGCAAATTTTGTTAGTGGTTCGACGTCTGGCTGACGAAGGCCAGATCATGCTAGGCTCCAAAGGCGACGACTCTTATGTCTAGTGCTACACTCCAAAAGGATGTTTCAGCGTATCAGCGATGGGAAATGGCATCGTTTGGCGAAACTCGGCCTAGCCATATTGCTGTTGCTAGCATTGAAATTCCTGAAGTACCAACCATACTGTCAATCAGCGCTGAAGAAGTTGATCAAATTAAAACCAACGCGCACAACGAAGGTTACTCCGCAGGTTATCAGGAAGCTTACGAAAAGGGATTGCATGAAGGACAGACCGCCGGCATGCAACTCGCTGAAGAAAGTATGAAGGTACATATTCAGGCAATGGAAAATCTTGCTAAAAATTTTATTGGCGAAATCGACCGCGCAGGAAAAAATACAGGCCAGGAATTACTGGACTTGGCAATAAGTCTCGCAGAGAACATTCTAAAAACTAAACTTGAGTTAGACGTCAGTGCTATTCTGCCCATCGTAGAAGAAACTATTGCACATATTCCCACCGTCCAACAGCCAGCAAATATTCTGCTCAATCCAGAGGATGCAGCTACTGTCAAACATATAATGGGAGAAGCATTGAACTCCGATGGCTGGAAAATTATCAGCGATGCGCAATTGGAGAGGGGCGACTGCAAAATAGAAACTGCCTACAACATTGTTGATGCCAGCATAGAAACGCGTTGGAACGCGCTCAAAGCATTGATTCAGCCCCCTGTGAAAAGTACGAGCTAGCGGCTATGGAATCAACGATCACTGATCAATGGAAAAATTTACTCAGTGAGAGCCAAGTTCTCGCTAGTAGAGCAAGCGAGCCTCTGGTCGCAGGCAGAGTCACCAAGGTCACGGGCTTAGTGATGGAAGCAGTTGGGCTGCGCCTCCCCGTTGGAAGCGCCTGTACCATCCATTTAATGACTGGCGCTACGGTGGATGCCGAAGTCGTTGGATTTGACGGTGATCGTTTGTTTTTAATGCCGCACAGTGACTTAGAAGGCGTTACGCCTGGCGCGGCTGTGTTCCCAGCAACACCCGCCCCGCAAGTAGGAAATCAGACGAGGCGAAGTGTAGATCGTAGTCGAAAATTACCCGTCGGATACCAACTACTTGGTCGAGTACTCGACGGTAATGGACGCCCGCTAGACACACTTGGGCCACTAGACACAACAACCTCTGCATCACTCAGTGCTCGCATCTACAACCCTCTTGAACGCGCCCCGATTGTCGAGACACTCGATGTCGGTGTGAGAGCAATTAATAGCATGCTAAGCGTTGGTCGCGGTCAACGACTGGGGCTCTTTGCAGGCTCAGGCGTTGGTAAAAGTGTACTCCTAGGTATGATGGCAAGATATACCACTGCTGACGTGATTGTCGTCGGCCTCATCGGCGAACGGGGACGCGAGGTAAAAGAGTTTATTGAACAGATTCTAGGCAAAGAAGGACTGGCACGTTCAGCAGTGGTGGCCGCACCTGCCGACGCACCACCTTTGATGCGCTTACAGGGCGCAGCTTACGCAACAACTATCGCAGAATATTTCCGCGATCAAGGACATAGTGTCTTGCTCATTATGGACTCACTGACACGATATGCGATGGCGCAACGCGAGATCGCTTTGGCAATCGGCGAACCGCCAGCAACAAAAGGTTACCCTCCTTCCGTTTTCGCAAAATTACCGATCTTGGTTGAGCGCGCTGGTAATGGCAAAGAAGGCGGTGGCTCAATTACCGCCTTTTACACAGTCTTAACAGAAGGTGATGATCAGCAAGATCCGATCGCAGATTCTGCGCGGGCTATCCTTGACGGACATATTGTTCTTAATCGTACTTTGGCTGAGAGCGGCCATTACCCTGCTATTGATATAGAACAATCGATCAGTCGCGCAATGCATAGCATTACGACACCTGAACATCAACAGCTATCCAGAAAACTCAAACAGTTATATTCACGTTACGAACGAAGTAGAGATCTCATTAGCGTTGGCGCGTATGCACCAGGATCAGACCCTCTTCTGGATGAGGCAATTCGCCTGCAACCTCGTATCGCCGCATATTTGCAACAAGATATTTTGCAAAAGGTAAGCATAAGCGAGAGCATGGATGAACTTCGTGCTCTATTCCAAGGATAGACGTGGCAAGAATAACCTATACTTAGGAAGCTATGGCAACACAGTCCGCGATCGCTACTCTCATCGAAATTGCCGAAAAAGATACAGATGAAGCAGCGAAAAAATTAGGCAAGGCAATTCGGTACCACGAGGAAACCATCGCCAAATTAAATTTATTAGCTCAATATCGAGACGATTACGATATGAAATTTCGTGACAACGCAGCAAGAGGGATCAGTGCGAGCCAATACGCAAATTTCACGAGTTTTCTTGACAAACTTGATAGCGCTGTCGAAGGTCAAAAGTTGGTCGTAGCTGAAGCGGCAAGACGAATAGAAATAGCAAAAAATAATTGGCAAGGGTGCGAAAAAAAACGACTGTCCTACAACACGCTGGATCAAAGAACGAAGATAGGGCAGCAACTTAAAGAAACAAAACGCGACCAAAAGCAGACGGATGATTTTGCAGCCAGGGCATATTTTTACAAGTCATAACCTTCTAATTCTAATGAGCGGTAAATATCATGAAAACGGCGAATGTTGTCAATACGATGCTTAATCAGAATGGGGCAAGTAGCGCTCCGAAAAATAACCCAATGTCGCTTGAGGAAAACTCATTCAGCGCTCATTTTAATCGGGAACTGAACACCACCAGTAACAACAAGATTTCGGTCAATAGCAACAGCAATAACAACATCAACAGCGCCAAAAGTGCAAAAAATGCAAAAAATGCTGAGCAGAACAGCAAAGCGACTGATAGCACAACAATAGAAAATAATAAGAGTGCATCAAGCCAGACTAGCGCCCCAGAGACTGGCACATCAGCGACGTCACCATCAACTGAGACAAATGACGACAAAGACAAGAATAATAGTCACCTTGATGACAATAGCCCGCTAATGCTTTTATTTGGTGCGATGTCCACCGTGCCGAAAATTGATCTACCCATTACCGCAAAATCAACAGACGACAGTGGCAAAACCATCAATGCAACAACGGTCGACTTGACTGCAACTTCGACCACGAATTCATTACCACTCACCGCGACCATTGAGAGCGATGCGTCACCTTTCAATGAACCTACCGGCACGTTTAATAGCGCGTTCTCTCAAAAACTAATTGACGCCAAGGATGTCATTGCGGAAGAGAGTAAGACGTTAACAACAGACGAAAGTAAAGCATTACCAGCAAACCTCGCGGCATCCGAGAAAATTGGATTAACTACGACGAATAACGAAGAGGTGCTCACGGCATCGCTCCAGAACAAGCTTGAAAAACTAACTGCAGCAATAACACCACAGGCACCCAATTCTCAGGCAGTCATTGCTAATATTGCAGCAGCAGTTGCACCCGCAGGTACATCAAATACACAAATCACCCAACCATTTGGAAGTACTGGTTGGGACAAAGCGGTTGGTCAAAAAGTATTATGGATGGTTGGCGAAAGTATTCATTCGGCAGAATTAAGCCTGAACCCACCTGACTTAGGGCCGCTACAAATCGTTTTAAAAGTAACTAACGAGCACGCCAGCGCATCGTTTATGTGCTCCCAACCCGAGGTCAGAGAAGCGTTGGAATCCTCTATGCCTAAATTACGCCAAATGATGAGCGACGCTGGAATTGAGCTATCAAGTTTTTCCGTTAATACACAAGCATCGAATCAGGGGCAACAAGGGAGCGGGTACCGACCAAACTCGCAAGAGTGGGGGCAAACTAGCTCGATAAGTTCAAACACACAACAAATTGATCCGACATTGGCTGTTTCAAACGCGTCATCAAGAGTGTTTACATCAAGAATCGGTGAAGTTGACACCTTTGCTTAGATGCCAGACTGGAAAAACTTCCACTCAACCATGTAGAATAAGAAAAGAAGGTAGTTAGCAGAGGAGATTCTGGGCATCGTTGGCTGCACACGTCTAACATGACTGAAGCATAGAAGTTTGAACTAAAGAAGAATACCCCTTCTTTTCCTCGCTTATAAACCACCTTCCTTCGTAGATAATATGGAAAACCGTGACGAATAAAGCACGTCGAGAGGATTAAAATGGCGAAAGCACCTGCGAAAGCAGCTCCAGCGCACGGCGAAGCCGCCCCTGCTGGAAAATCGAAGAAAAAACTCATCATCATTATCGCTGCAGCCGTACTCGTGCTTGCTGGCGTTGGCGGTGGTGCAGCATTTTTTCTGTCTAAGAAGCACTCTGGATCGAAAGAAAAAGAAGAGAAAGTAGAAGCACCAAAGGTGTCTGCTTTTCTTCCTATGGAGCCGTTTACGGTCAACCTTCAGTCGGATGCCGGCGACAAATATCTACAGGTAACGATGACCTTAGAGGTTGAGGGTGAAGAGCAGGCCAACCTGATTAAAGCGAACATGCCACAAGTTCGTAGTCGCCTTCTTTTACTTCTTTCAAGTAAAGATGCAAGTGAAATCATTACTGCCGACGGCAAGGAAAAATTGGTACAAGAAATTATTGAAAAAGTGAGCCAACCATTTGCGTCAAAAGGTGAGTCGCAAAAGGTGAGTGGCGTTTATTTTACTTCTTTCGTCGTTCAGTAAACCCATGTCAGATAACTTCCTCTCCCAAGAAGAAGTCGACGCCCTTCTCAAAGGCGTTACGGGAGACCAGGATGATTCTCAGTCTCAAGAGGATACTTCTGGGGTACGCACCTACAATCTCGCGACACAGGAGCGGATTGTACGTGGGCGTATGCCTACACTGGAAATCATCAATGAGAGGTTTGCCCGTCTTTTACGGATCGGCTTATTCAACTTTTTACGCCGTAGTGCTGAAGTATCCGTTGGGACGGTAAGGGTATCAAAATATAGCGAATTTATTCGTAATTTGGTTGTTCCAACCAATCTTAACCTCGTTCACATGAAGCCACTACGAGGCACCTCACTGATCGTACTAGATCCAGGCTTGGTGTTTTTACTCGTCGATAACTTATTTGGAGGAGATGGGCGGTTTCATACTCGAGTTGAAGGACGGGATTTTACGCAAACCGAACAACGTATCATTCATCGTATCCTTGATATTATTTTTGAGACCTACGCGAAATCTTGGGAGCCCGTTTACCCCATCGAGTTCGAGTATATACGTTCAGAGATGAACACCCAGTTCGCTAATATTGCAACGCCAAATGAAGTCGTCGTCTCAACAACCTTCACGGTCGAACTTGGCCCTGTTAGTGGTGAAATGCATTTCTGTATGCCCTATTCCATGATCGAACCAATCAGGGATGTACTGACAAGTAGCCTGCAAGGTGAAACCCTCGAGATTGATAAGCGCTGGGTGCGACTAATGACGCAACAAATTCAGATCGCTGAAGTCGAAATTGTGGCTGATCTGGGCACAACCAAAGTAACGCTTGAAGATATATTGAATATGAAAGCAGGAGACATTATCCCGCTTCACGTCCCTGAGATCGTATCAGCAAAGGTTGACGGCACACCCATTATGGAATGTAAATACGGCGTATTTAACGGTCAATATGCATTACGCGTGGAAAAACTACTTAATTCCAGCGTGCAAGAAGTAGTACAAGGAGAAAATCATGGATGAAAACGCAGATACCCCGATTAGTGAAGATGATTGGGGCGCGGCGATTGCTGAACAAGAAAAAGCGGAAGCCGCTGCAAGTCAGAAAACTGAACCAGCTATAAGCGCAGCGATTTTTAATGATTTCAGTGCAAAAAGTACCCCGAGTGAAACACACAATGACATCGACTTCATTCTCGATATCCCCGTACAACTCACTGTAGAGTTAGGCCGCACAAAAATTGCGATTAAAAATCTACTACAACTGGCACAAGGATCCGTTGTAGAGCTTGATGGGATGGCGGGTGAGCCAATGGACGTCTTGGTCAACGGCTGCCTGATAGCGCAAGGTGAGGTGGTGGTGGTCAACGATAAATTTGGTATCCGCTTAACAGATATTATCACGCCAGCAGAACGCATTCGTAAGCTCAACAAATGATGATCGCGCCATGTAGATTTTACGTAGGGTTATTACTCTGTTTTTTCTCTCAACAAGTATTGGCCGACGACATGAAAGCAGTCAGCCCAGGTATTGGATTTTTACAAATCGCTGGAGCACTTCTTTTTGTATTATTACTGATGTTTGCAGCAGCTTGGCTATTGAAGCGTATCGGACCAGTTGCTTCGGGCAATAAAATACTTGTCAAAGTCGTCGGTGGCGTTAGTGTTGGCAATCGAGAACGGGTTTTAGTTGTCGAAGTAGATGACCAATGGTTAATACTCGGCGTCACCTCGAACAATATCAGCAACCTTGGCAGTATGCCGAAGAAAGATGTTCCTGTTTCTATCAATCAAACAGGAAATGGCATATTCCAGGATTGGCTAAAACGCACTATAGAAAAGCGCAGTGATGCGCACAACGATATCAAATAAGTTCTGCATGAAAACACTGCGCCTTTCACCTTCTGTGCTTCTCCGACTGCTCAGCTTTTTGTGCTTATGCTTACCTGTATTTGCCTTTGCCGAATCGACAGGGGGATTACAAGCAATTACCTCGACTCCGGCTGCCGGCGGTGGTCAGAATTATTCACTGAGCATTCAGACCCTGCTATTTCTGTCAGCGATTAGTTTCTTGCCATCCGTTTTGCTAATGATGACAAGTTTTACTCGCATCATCATTGTTCTATCGATGTTAAGACAGGCACTCGGAACCCAATCCTCCCCTCCCAATCAGGTATTGATTGGCCTGGCGCTCTTTCTGACCTTATTCGTTATGGGACCAGTATTCGATAAAATATATACCGATGCTTATGTACCGTTTTCGGAAAATAAGATCAGCATGGTAGATGCACTTGAAAAAGGTGGCGCACCGCTGAAGCAATTCATGATGAAGCAAACCAGGCAGTCTGACCTTGCATTGTATGTAAAGATGTCAAACTCACCGAAGTTGCAAGGCCCTGAAGACGTTACTTTCCGCATCTTGATTCCTGCTTTTATTACAAGCGAACTCAAGACAGCGTTTCAAATCAGTTTTGCTATTTTTGTTCCATTCTTGATTATCGACATGGTCGTAGCCAGCGTATTAATGTCGATGGGTATGATGATGGTGTCTCCATCCATTGTGTCATTACCATTTAAGTTGATGTTATTTGTATTAGTCGATGGCTGGCAATTGATTATTGGCTCCTTGGCACAAAGTTTCTATTGAGGTAAAAATGGCTCCAGAATATGTAATGACCCTTGGGCGTCAAGCAGTAGAAGTAACTTTGATGCTGGCTGCACCGTTATTGCTTGTCTCTTTGGTTATCGGTTTGCTTGTTAGTATTTTTCAGGCTGCAACCCAGATCAACGAATCAACGCTCTCTTTTATTCCTAAACTAGTCGGTATTTTTACGACGCTGATTATTGCGGGTCCGTGGATGATTGGTGTACTGACCGATTATATGAGACAGATGTTTACCAGCATCGCCACAATGGCTAGTTAAGCTAGATTTCAGCGGCCCATGATTTCATTGTCATCCAAAGAACTGGTTGGGCTAATTATGGCCTTTATCTGGCCACTGACCAGAATTTTAGGGCTGATTGCAATCGCGCCACCATTTGGCAACAGCAGCATCCCTCGCCGCATCAAAATTGCGTTTGGAATCGTTCTAGCGCTGATCATCACACCTGGAATTCCCCCCTTTATCAACGCAGATCCCGTCTCCTTATCCGGCGTCATGATACTGACGCAGCAGCTCATTATTGGCCTCGGAATGGGCTTTGTAATGCGTCTCGTATTTGCCGCCATTGAACTAGCAGGCTCCATGATAGGGATGACAATGGGCTTAGGGTTCGCGTCTTTTTTCGACCCTCAGTCCAGAGGCAATACCTCAGCCTTAGCACAACTTTTAGTCCTGATAGCAACGGTACTATTTTTTTCACTCAACGTGCATCACGCCATGCTGATTGCACTGATGGACAGCTTTAAAACAATACCTGTTTCAATGACGTTACAAAATGGTTTTGATTTCCACCGATTAGCGATTTGGGGCGAACAGATTTTTATTTACGGTCTTAAGCTCTCTCTCCCTCTAATTGCGGCACTACTGCTTACTAACGTGGCGCTCGGGATACTCACAAGGGCTGCGCCCCAATTAAATGTATTTGGTATTGGATTTACGATTACCATTAGCGTTGGGTTCTTAATACTAGGAATGATCCTGCCTTATCTGACACTACCAATAGAAAATTTGTTTCAATATGGAGTGGAAACCATGCAATCTCTTGGAAAAGTAATTCAACATCCACTTCCACCTGTTGTTAAACCTATTCCATCGTGATGATACTTATATGAAGCTGGCTGATTTAACACTGTTTAATTCACAAGCAATACGTGATATCGAAGCTAGGGTTGCGGTTGAACACCCAGGCAAAAATCTGATGAAAAAAGCAGGAAGAGCAACGGCGATACTGGCAAAACAACTTATTAAAAAAAATAGTCATCCTATTTTAATGATCGCTGGGCCAGGCAATAATGGGGGCGACGCATGTGCAGCTGCGGCAGACCTAGCTAAGGAAGGGTTTCAGGTCATTGTAATTCTTTGCGCTGATACCGATAAATATACGGAAAATAGCAAAAAATTCTTTGAAAAAGCACTTTCCCGGAAAGTTATTTTTAAGAGCTGCGACACCTTAAAATCACTTTTAAAACAAGAGTTCTCACTGATTGTCGATGGCATGTTTGGCATTGGATTAACACGTCCAATCAATGGCATAAACAAAGAAGTCATTATCACCATTAATCAGTACGCAAAAATAAGGCAAGTACCGATTCTATCCATTGATATTCCCAGCGGATTGCACCCTGACACTGGCACTATCATCGCGACAGAAGCCGAAGAAGGCGCATGCATAGAAGCGACATGCACGCTGACATTTCTTGGTAACAAACCAGGCTTATATACAGCCGATGGAAAAGACTATGCAGGCCAGGTGCTCATATCGGATCTAGACGTCGATGCCACTCAACGACCGGATAGCAATATCATACTGAATGATCCCACAGCTTTCACGTTTCAGCTTCCACGACGAAAGCAAAATAGCCACAAGGGAGATTTTGGTCAAGTACTAGTGATTGGAGGCGCAAAGGGCATGGTGGGTGCGAGCATCCTCGCGGGACGTACTGCGCTTTATGCAGGTGCGGGTAAGACGACGCTCGGCTTCCTGTCACCGACTGTGAGCTATGACCCCCTTCATCCTGAAATCATGTGTCATGATCTTGCCGATATAAAGCTAGGAAGTGAAGTAATTGTTATTGGCCCCGGACTCGGAAAAACAGATGCTGCAAGACATAGTCTGACAAGAATGTTGCAATCTGACTCCCGTTTGGTTATTGATGCCGATGCACTTAATTTGATTTCAGCAGATCAGGAATTACAAGAGTATCTCAAAATCAGAAACGCGCAGAGTATTTTGACGCCACATCCATTGGAAGCTGCGCGACTCCTGCAACAAACCACGAAAGACATTCAATCAGATCGACTCAGCAGCGCCTTGTCGCTGGCAGAACAATTTAAGTGCACCATCATTCTCAAGGGCACAGGAAGCATTATCTGCAACCAACTATGTGACTTGCGTATCAATACGACAGGAAATGCTGGCCTCGCTACAGGCGGCACTGGTGACGTGCTAGCAGGACTTTGCGGCGCACTGATGGCTCAAGGCTTGACTAGCTTCGATGCCGCACAACTAGCTACATGGTTGCACGGCGCAGCAGCAGACTACTTGTCCAAAAATGGAACCGGTCCTATAGGTATGAATCCAAGCGAGCTACCAGAAGCAATCCGCCATTGCCTCAATGTTTTTGCCGCTAGTCAAAAAGAAATAAGTTAGTCAACCAGACTATTTATCTGGTCAGAATTAAATTTATCTTTTTCAATGTTCACGTCACAGACAATGCCAGCGCAAGCAATAGCAGCTGTTAGCTTTTCGATTTGCTCTTGCTGCGCTACTGCATGATCAATGAGCTTGTGTAGTACTTTAGAAACAGGATCGTCGCTGTTTTGCGTAACACCATATGCCGAAAATAATTGCACGCCAGCCATCTCAGCCGAAGGGGCTTCCTTCTTGATGACGTGAGCGGGATTACCAACTGCTGTCGCACCAGCGGGAACTTGCTTGACCACAACCGAATTTGAACCAATTTTAGCGCCTGCACCGACAGTAAAACTACCGAGAACCTTGGCACCGGCACCAACAATAACACCTTGCTCCAACGTTGGATGACGTTTAGTACCACGCGACAGCGAGGTCCCCCCGAGCGTCACTCCTTGATAAATCGTGCAATCATCGCCAATCTCAGCAGTTTCCCCAATGACAACGCCAAAGCCATGATCAATAAATACCCGACGCCCAATGGTAGAACCAGGATGAATCTCAATGCCAGTAAACACCCGCGCAACGTGTGAAATAAAGCGACCTAGCCACTTAAATCCACGGACCCAACACCACTTCGCCCATCCATGCATCACGATCGCCTGGAAGCCTGGATAACACGTGATAACCTCCCACGCATTACGGGCAGCTGGATCTTTGGCGATAATACTCGCGATGTCTTCGCGGAAACGACTAAACATGGTGATAGCTAAGAAAATGATAATAAAGAGATAGTAGCTTAACTAGGGCGTGTTGACATATAAAAAGCTGTTAACTTTTCCCGAAGTGTGTTTACATTCTAGATTTTAAAGAATGAAACGATGCTGCGACTGATGTTGAGAGATGATCAATGGGAACGAATTGCGC
>NZ_JBMPPD010000031.1:0-57523 GCF_049339825.1 Undibacterium sp. RuRC25W
TCCAACCCGGTGCCCACTGGAACGGGCAGCCGTCACCTCAACCCGAGATCATCAAACTGTTTCAAACAGGACCAGACGTTTGATTGTGATCACTCGGCTGTCATGAATAATCCCTGTGTTTTATGGCATGCCTGAGAGACTCTTTTCAGATTCTCTCTGAATCCAGGTTCGACATAGATATGGGGCCACCTTATAAAAACGCAACAACATGGGAGCGTTCATTGTGAACCCAGATTGAGGTAACCTGACGTTGGTGGATACTTCTAGTTGATAAGCTTGTCAAAGGAAGCGAAATCATGAGATCAACAACATATACGCCGGAGTTTCGGGTCGAGGCGGTCAAACTGGTACTAGCGCAAGGCCTGACGCTCGAAGAAGTCGCGCAGCGGATCGCAATACCGAAAGGAACACTTGCCAACTGGGTGAGTGTCGCTAAACGCAGATCCGACCCGGCTGCACCTCCTGGAAGTCTTAGCGCTGCAAGCAAAAGCGCAAGTTCAAAGCCACAACCAGTTCGAAGCATACCTTCTCGGTTGCGACGATCAGTTGAATCCGCCCAGTACTGTGCCGACGGCTACCGCAAGCTGGTTGCGCAGTGTGGCATACAGTCATCGATGTCGTGCAAGGGGAACTGCTACGACAACGTTCCCATGGAAAGCTTCTGGGGCAGCTTAAAGAACGAAATAATTCATCATTAGAGGTACATCACACGTGCCAATGCGGAATCATCGATCAAAGGAATGCATAGAAATTTTCTATAACCGCCAGCGACGCCATTTGCGTCTTGGTTATGTATCGCCAGCACGGTTCGCTGAGACCTTTAGCAAACAAGCGCTGGCAATTTGAAACCGAAGTGTCCACTATTGACAGTACACCTCAGCCGAAGACAAAGCGGAAAAAGCATACAAGAACAAATATACAATTGATAGGATTAGAAAAAATCTACACCGACCCGACTTAACAACTTACATCGGTTTGTCTGCTGCCATTTTTGCGTCCCTTAAATCCTGGTCTCGTCGATTTTTTGCTTCTTTCCTACATTGCTTTACATCGGTCATATCTGCTTTTTTGCACTCAATAATCGTCTCTTGATACACGGCGTTCGCTTCTTTTTTGAGTGTCGCGAGATAGGCCTCAGAGGTGTTTTTTTCTTGGTACCAGCGTTGTGGGTCGCCGCGTCGTTCGATATCGTTATCTGTTCTTTGTTGCGCTGATGCGCCGCTCATTAGGCCGATTAAGCCGCTTAAAACGAATAGTAGTTGAAGGTATCTCGTGGTTGGTCGAGTTGAGGTAACAGATGGCATAGTTATTCCTGAGGTGGTTAAATTCGCCCAGTGATGAGCATAATGATGAGAATAATAATGATGAGACCGCTTAAGCCACTAGGCCCATAACCCCAATTTCTGCTATGGGGCCACAAGGGGAGTGATCCCGCTAAAAAAAGGATCAGAACGATCAGAAGAAAGAGGCTCATCCCGCATTTCCTTTCTTAATTTCATTTTTTTTAACCTCGTCTTTGAAATAATGATAAGTACTTGAGAACGCGTGTTGTAGCACTTCAATATGTTCTTTAATGCTCTCCCAGCTATCCGTGCTGGCAGTTTTCATATCATCGGTTTTTTGGCGTATCTCATTTAGTTTTTGTCGTAAAACCAGCATCTCTGATTCGTACGCCGTATGCGCTTCGGCGGATTTTTCCTTGAATGTTTGTTCAAGTTCATTGAGTGTTAAGTTAAGTTCGTCTAGCTGTAAATGTATCTTATTGATGTAGCTATCGCGTTGTTCCATGACGGTTTCCTTTTCTTTGAGCGTTGTCGTTCGGATATAAAAAATTGTATTGCTTAGATTCGTGAATATTCGCCACGTTGATTTTTCCAGCGCCGTATTCTCTGGGAGTCAGTTTGTTGCAATTGACTGTCGTATTCCTGTGTTTTGTGAATGACTAATCTCGACTCAAAGGCCCGTAGTTTTTTACTTTGTATGAATGCGGCGAGCAATAAACCGCAAAGACCTCCCACTACGAGTCCAATCACAGCTCCAACTAACAGACTTGATATGTCTGAAATAACGATGGTGCGTAGCCCTGAGTAAAACGGTAAGGAGTCGGGTTTGTTTAAGTGACTCAACCAAAAGTAAATCGCACAACATATTGCTCCGGAACTCGCTCCGTATAAAAAACCCTCAATCAAGAGGTACGGGGAATCAACAGGAAAACGCTTCATCTCGGTGTTCGTCATGGTTTGTGCCTTGTTCTTCGGTAGAGAGATTCGTTGCGATGAATAAAAATGCGAGTTGCTTATCTGATTTGAGTACGGATCAGGTAATCCAGAATGCTAGTGGCATACGGGGTCAACATATTCTTTTGCCTTTCATCTATCTGTTCGTTGGCGAACAATGACGCCGGTCGATAGATATCATCGTTGGATGCACTGGTGGAATGTGTGCTTTCGCACGGAAATGTGATGCGCTCTACCTCATAGTATGAAGCGAGAGCGGGGCGTCTTGGTTTGACGTTCAAATGCTTTGCCTTAATCAACCAATCACCAGCAACCAATCGGAGCAATAAATGACAATAAAAATTCGCTACCTTTCTCGTGGCTGCATGTCGTTACTGTGGTTATTCGCTGTGATTTGTATGGTTCCTGTATATGCGCAGAGCACATTTACTCAGCAAAAATTAGATCAGTTATTGGCACCAGTAGCACTGTATCCCGATGCGTTGCTAGGTCAGGTGTTAATTGCGGCAACCTATCCACTCGAAGTGACGCAGGCGGCTACTTATCTACAGTTGCACCATGATGTGAGAAGTAATCAACTTGATCAGATGGCAAATGATCAGCAATGGGATGTCAGTATCCGATCTTTATTGCCTTTTCCTTCTGTGCTTTTGATGATGAATCAGAATCTATCGTGGACACAGCAACTCGGCGATGCTTTTCTAGCTCAGCAACAAGCGGTGATGGAGACCGTGCAGTCATTGCGAAATAAAGCGCGACTGACTGGCCATTTAATCACGGATCAGCAACAACGGGTTATTGATGACAATGGAGACATAACGATAGAGCCCGTCAATATGGAGGTCTACTATGTACCTTATTACAATCCAGGCGTTGTGTATGGGACATGGTGGTGGCCTGATAGCCGTCCTATTTACTGGCAGCCGCCGACAGATTACCGATCATCCAGCTACGGTGGCGACATCGCAAATGGTATCGCTTTTGGTATTGGGGTAGGCATTGTTGGATCTTTGTTTCTGGATGTCCGACCAGATTGGCATACACACCATATAATGATTGTTGATCGTGGTCATCTTGGTCAATCGGCAGATGGCAATCAATGGCAACATAACCCGCAACACAGACAAGGCGTTGCATATCGGAATCAGGATATCAGGAACCAATTTTCACCTGCTGCAATAGTACCTACAAATCGTGAAAATTTTCGAGGTAGATCGCCAAACGCGGTCATACCTGCAAGTCAACGTCCTTCTGATATCCGAGAAAAAGTGACAGAGCACGACCATCCGAAAGCCTCGATACCGCCTCAATATTTGCCTTCAGCAGCGCGGTTTGAAACACACACAGTTCATCAGTCACCATCCGCACCGGTTAATAGTTCGCCTACGTTCTCTCATCCTATGATGCCATCTGGACCGCGTCAGGAAGTGCAAGTATACACAGAGCGTGGACAGCAGAGTCGAGCGTCAATGTCTCATGGTGATAATGAGAAGCGTACAAAATAATGTATTTTCACTGGAGATACTGAGATGAAAACGGTACAAAAAATAGTTATATCGGTGTGTGTCATGCTCACATTGCAAGCACAGGCAGAAGTCGGGCCGCATAACGCAACTAGCCTGATGGGACCGGAGATCCAGACTGCTCAGCATGGTAGACAAGTGAGTTTCGTGTCACCAGATGCCGCGATCAATAGCTTGGTTGATGCTATACGCCAAGGAAATCAAATCAAGATGCGTCGAGTTTTAGGGGAAACAGCAATTCCAGCTGTATATCTCAGTGATCGCGTTCTTAATAACATGTCGAACGAACATTTTTTACGTGCCTTTGACGAAAAACATTCTATTGAGTTCATTGGTATGGATAAGGGGATTCTTCTCATTGGTAACGAGGAGTGGTCATTGCCATTTCCATTAAGACGCGTCGGGTCACGATGGGTGTTTGATGAGGTTGCTGGTGTTAGGGAGTGGCAAAATCGTCGTATAGGCAGTGATGAAATAGCAGCGATACAGGTTTCCCTCGCTTATGCTGACGCGCAACGCGAATACGTTCTTCAAGACAGAAATAGTGATGGCCTATTGGAGTATGCGCAGAAAATTGCCAGTACGCCGGGTTTGCATAATGGGCTTTATTGGAAAACGACAGACGATGAGCCCTTGTCACCCATGGGACAGGCATTTGCTGATGCGCACGAAGATGGCGCACGGCGAATGCCTGGCGCGAGCGGTCATGCCTTTCATGGCTACTATTTTCGCATTTTGACTGCTCAGGGAACCTCTGCGCCAGGCGGGTCCCATAGTTATCTGGTGAAAGAGCGCATGATAGGAGGATTTGCCTTGATCGCGTACCCTGAAAGTTATGGGATGAGCGGTGTGAAAAGCTTCATCATTAGTCATCAAGGTATCGTATATAGCAAAGACCTAGGTGTTAAAACCAAATTATTGGCATCTAAAATGATGTTGTATGATCCGGATGTTACGTGGACTAAGGAGTCGGATTAGAGGTTCTATTCGTTCTATTCGTTCTATTCGAGGCTTTCTCTCAATGAAAAATAATGAAAAAACCCCGTCAGGTTTGTCTGTTGGGCTTTTTCTTTATCTATCATTCTTTAATCTGATTGCTTGCGCATTGAAGTGATAAGTCGTCAACACACACCTGATTTGATTGAGAATTCCAATGTCATCAGGCGTGATGTTTACTTTTTAATTTCGTTGCCGATGACACCGCCAACGACCGCGCCGCCGACGGTTCCTACGCCACTTCCGCCTGTTAAAATTGCGCCAGCAACGGCACCAGCGCCAGCACCAATTGTGGCATTCTTTTCTCGCGTCGTCATTCCAGCGCAGGCACATAAGTGAGCGGCAATAGCAACGATAATGATGTTTCTTCCTGCTGTTTGAATCGTTTTCATGAAATACTCCTTGGTTAAGGTTTTAAGAAGAGGTGAAACTCTGGTGTGCTGAGGCAGGTCTCGCGACTCCTCCTTAGACACTGTCTATAGTGACTATCCCAGACTAGGAGGTAGACCAGGATGGCCTTTTTGATAAAGCCCTAGTAGGAAAATGTTCGGCTCCTAACTCGGACAGGCTTTGGTATTCCAGATATTTTTTTAGAACATCTCGCTGTGCTTCTTCCATTAGTAGGGCCGCTTCTGCCTTATTTTCTTTGACCAAACTACTAAACCGTATTTCATTGTAGGCATAGTCCTGTAGCGGAATATCTGGTGCAAGCGAATCAAGACAAAATGGGTTGGCGCCATGCTCTTTCAAGGCTGGATTAAAGCGAAGTAAAGGCCAGAACCCGCTGCGAACCGCGAGTTGCTGTTGATGCATCCCTTGGCGCATATCAATGCCGTGGGCAATACAATGGCTGTATGCTAGGATAATGGAAGGTCCATCGTAGGCTTGCGCCTCTCTGAAGGCCAAAATACATTGTTGTGGGTTACTTCCCATCGCTACTTGAGCTACGTAGATATTGCCATAAGCGATCGCTTGCAATGCCAGATCTTTTCTTGCGACGCGCTTTCCCCCTGAGGCGAATTTGGCTATCGCACCTAATGGCGTTGCTTTAGATGCTTGTCCTCCTGTATTGGAATAGACCTCGGTATCAAGGACCAACACGTTGACGTTTCTGCCGCTAGCGAGAACATGATCGAGGCCACCCGAATCAATATCATAGGCCCAGCCATCACCCCCAACCAGCCATATACTGCGACGAATTAGGTGGTCAACTAGTGATAAGAGATTGCGAGCGGAATCAGACGCGATACGATGCAAGATTGTTTTTAAATGATTGACCCGTTGGCGTTGCAATTGGATCTCTGATTCTTCAATCTGTCTGGCACCAAGAATATCCTCTACCAGTTGATCGCCGATCAGACTCTTCATCGCCATTATTTGCATTCTTGCCATCGCCAGATGCTTGTCGGCGGCAAGACGAAATCCAAAGCCAAACTCTGCATTATCCTCAAACAAGGAATTTGACCATGCGGGACCTTGACCATGTTCATTGACAGCCCAAGGAGTTACGGGCAAGTTACCACCGTAAATTGAAGAGCATCCTGTGGCATTGGCGATCTGTGCACGGTCACCAAAAAGTTGGGATAGCAATTTCAGATAGGGTGTCTCCCCACAGCCTGCGCAAGCACCAGGGAATTCAAATAAGGGCTGGAGAAATTGTACGCCACGGACATTATCAAAGTCGACCAATGCGCGATCGTTCGTTGGTATGGTTTCAAAAAAATGGATGTGTTTGCGAGCACTCTCTAATATTGGTGCTTTGGCGACCAGGTTGATTGCTTTTGTCTTTGACTTTGTGCCCACATCTGATTCTGATACCACGGGACAGGCTTCAACGCACAGTCCACATCCAGTGCAATCTTCGAGATAAACTTCAAGGCTAAATCGTTGTTCAGGATAGCCTCGCGCATTGATTGGTGCCGATTTGAAATCAGCAGGAGCGCCGGATAATTGATCTTCGTTATAGAATTTTGAGCGGATAACGCTATGTGGGCACACGATAGAGCATTGACCGCATTGTATGCATGTTTCGGCATTCCACGCGGCTACCCAGTCAGAAATATTGCGCTTCTCGTAGGCTGCTGTTCCTGACGGGTAAGTACCATCTGCTGGCATGCTGCTGACAGGAATGCTATTGCCTTCTTGGACTAACATTCTGGCGGTGACTTGCTGGATAAAGGTCGTCGCACTCGATGGCACCGCAGCGGAGAGTTCGATGATGGACGTCGCCTTCATGGGTATATCGACCCTCGACAGCTTGGCAAGAGTCATGTCTACTGCGTGATGATTTTTTTCAATGACTCCGGCTGCCTTATTGGCATAGCTTAGATTAATCGCCGCTTTGATCTGTTGTATGGCGACATCTTTTGGCAGCACCTCGCTGAGTGCGAAATAACACGTTTGCAAGATCGTATTGGTGAGATTGTTTAGGCCTACTTTTTCTGCAATTGATTCAGCATCGATAACAAAAAATTTCAGTTGCTTGTTAATGATGGTTTGTTGAACTGAAAAAGGTAAATGCTGCCAGACATCAGCTGCTCGATAGGGGCTATTTAAAAGAAAAGTTGCACCAGTCGCTGCAAGATCGAGCACATTTTGCCGGAACAAAAAATCAAAATGGTGGCACGCGACAAATTCTGATGAGGTAATTAAATAGGGGGCGTGAATTGCCGCATGGCCAAAACGCAGATGTGAGATTGTCTGCGCGCCAGATTTATGCGAATCGTAGACAAAATAACCTTGCGCAAAAAATCCGGCACTTTCAGCAAGAATTTTAACTGTATTTTTATTTGCACCCACTGTGCCGTCAGCACCGAGACCATAAAATACGGCGGTGCGGATATCGTTGTTGATCGAAAATAAGGGGTCGTAATCCAGACTTGAGTGAGCAAGATCGTCATTAATGCCCACGGTAAAACTATTCTTAGGAGTCGGCTTTCTCAGTTCTGTTAATACAGCCATGACCATGCCAGGAGAGAAATCCTTTGAACCAAGTCCATATCGACCACCGATCACCTTGGGCATGGATGATCGTTCGCCGTTACTACAGGCATTGGCGAGCGTCGCAACAACATCCAGATATAACGGTTCACCGCTAGCTCCAGGTTCTTTACACTGCTCCAGAACGGCAATACATTTTACGCTATCGGGTATGCAGGACAACAAATGTTTTGCCGAAAAAGGTCGAAATAAGCGTACCTGTATGACGCCGATGGACATGACCGACTGCTGGTTTGCTTTTGTTATTGTTTGTACCGTCGCTTTGGTCGTTTCCGCACCAGAACCCATGACGATGATGATATGTTCTGCATTTTCTGGGCCGGTATATTCAAATAAGTGATAGTGCCTTCCGGTGAGCGCGGCAAATTGAACCATGGCCGCTTCGCAGATATCTGGAAACCTAGCGTAGTACGGTGAGACTGCTTCCCGCGTTTGAAAAAACGTATCAGGATTTTGTGCTGTGCCGCGGATAAACGCATGCTCAGGGTTGAGAGCGCGCTCGCGGTGCGCTAGAACGAGTCGATCATCAATCATCGCACGTATCTGGTTGTCACTCAGAAGCGTGAGAGTATTGAGTTCATGCGACGTTCTGAATCCATCAAAAAAATGTAAGACCGGAACGCGTGACATCAGCGTTACTGTTTGCGCAATTAAGGCTTGATCATGGGCTTCCTGCACTGATGCTGACGAGAGCAGTGCAAAGCCGGTGGTTCGTGCGGTCATGACATCAGAGTGATCACCAAAAATTGATAAGGATGACGTGGCCAGCGAACGTGACGCGACATGAAAAACCGCACAGCTTAACTCGCCGGCAATTTTGATCATATTTGGCAGCATCAGCATTAAGCCTTGTGATGATGTAAATGTGGTTGTTAATGCGCCTGATTGAAGCGCACCATGCACAGCACCAGCGGCGCCGCCTTCGCTTTGCATTTCCTGTACAACTGGGACATTGCCCCAGATATTAGTGATGCCATGGGTCGACCACTCGTCAGCAAGTTCTGCCATCGTGGAGGACGGAGTGATAGGGAAGATGGCGCAAATCTCGTTGACCCGATAGGCGATGTGCGCTACAGCAGTATTGCCATCCATGATCGTATGTGTCGTCATCTGCTTCTTTCATTATTCATTTGTTGTCTGAATATTCATCAGTGTTAGCAATCGGAATAGTCCACATCGGGGATCATCTCCATTGCATGGCTTGGACAATGATCGACACAGACTGCACACCCTGTACATAAAGTAAGATCGATCTTGTAAACATCGGGAACGACAGAGGATATGACAGGGGAGTTGCTCTGTTTGCTGATCGCGGTTTGCGGGCAGGCCGCCAGACAGCTGTCGCACTCAAAACAATTGCCGCACGAGAGGCAACGTTTTGCTTCATGCAATGCCGCTGCAGGTGACAACGTGCTGATGACCTCATCAAAGCTTGTCAATCTCTCCGCAACCGTGAGTTCTTGCTCCTGAAGTGATGCAGCGGGACTGTAGACGGGCAGGTTGAGCATGTCGAATGTGATCACACGATGTTTCTCGGGTGTTTGTAAGTTGGTATTGCTGAGCCAAGCGTCGATTTGTGCAGCGGCTTTTTTCCCCATGCCGGTAGCCGCGGTCACACTATGCTGGCCGTCTGTGGCATCACCACCACAAAATATACCTTCTACACCAGTCATTAACTGCGCATCAACAACGATGCTGCCGCTTTCACTACGTTGAATTTTTGGAACTTTCGCCAGAAATTGACTTGCACAATCTTGTCCGATAGCCAGTACTAAGGCATTGGCAGAGATTTCTTCGTACACACCGGTGCCGACAATGCGGCCATGCTCGTCAGTTTGCATCGTTTCGACTTTGATTCTATCGCCGGAGACTTCGGTGACGCCACGCATCCATGCAAAGCGTATGCCTTCTGTAAGCGCCTCCTTCACTTCGAACGGAAGGGCGCTCATATGTGCTGCATCGCGACGATAAATAATGACCGTATCGTCAGCGCCGAGTCTTTTTAAACTACGAGCAACGTCAATTGCCGTATTGCCGCCACCGAGTACCGCCATTGTTCTGCCCATCCGAGGGATCTCTTCTTCATCTAAATGATGTAGTAGCGTGATTGCATCAATAATTTTTCCGCTATCCCTGGTTGGAATCCCAATATGTTTCGAAATGCCTGCACCGATAGCAATAAAAACGGCATCGAATTGACCCGTTTTTTTCTCATCGATCACATCATTGACCTGATGATTGAGGATGATCCGAATGCCCATGTCCTCTAGTCGCTTAATTTCAGTCGCGACGATATCGCGTGGCAAACGATACGCCGGAATGCCATACTGAAGCATGCCACCTGGTAAGCCGTTGGCGTCATGGATGTCGACTTCGTATCCGCGCCTATGTAAATGATATGCGGCCGATAATCCCGCCGGACCCGCGCCGATAATTAAAATCCGCTTTCCCGTTTTGTTGCTAGTGATGGGAAGTTGCCAGCCATGAATGAGTGCCTGATCGCCAAGATAGCGTTCAACCGCATGGATGCTCACGGTACTATCTAACGAGGCCCGGTTGCAGTGAGTTTCGCAGGGGTGGTAGCACGCACGGCCATGTATTGCTGGAAATGGGTTGTCGTTGATAATTGCTTCCCACGCTAGGCGATCTTGTCCAGATTGCGCATACGCAAGCCACGATTGAATATTTTCTCCGGCGGGACATGCTTCATTGCATGGAGGTAATAGATTAATATAGACAGGGCGCTGCACGCGGCGACTACCAACCCCCAAGGATTGGGCTAAGTTCACGATCGGGGTGAGGTCTTGCAATGATGAAGAGCGCATTTTCATTTCGCCTTCACTGTCATTTCAGGATATCGCTGGCTTCCGGTCTCTTTGATGAAGCACGATAAAATGATCGCCATAATAATCCCGACAATACCAACGATACCAGCCTCTCGAAAGCTCTCCATCGTAATATGCGAGTCTACTGCAAGTGTATTGAGTAACCAGCCATATGCTGGTGCCATGAGTGCGCTTAATGTAAATACTAAAAAATTAATCGCGCCAGTTGCACTCCCTTTTACATGATCTGGATTGACTTCTTTGATGATGGTATAAGGAATCATAGCGGCACCTGATCCGAAGCCGAGTAATAATCCGGGTAAATACGGCGGGAGCATGGCTTGCGGAACGTACAAAATCGCCAGCGAGATAATCAACATAAAAACTGCTCCACCGATCAAGACTGGTTTTCGACGGCCGATAACATCTGTGAGATAGCCCAGTAGCGGACAGCCAACCACCCATCCTAGTGGGACCATTGAAACTTGTTTTACTGCTTCTGAAAAGTCCAAATGTGCAGCTTCACGTATAAAGGGCACGCCCCAGATCATGTCGCCGATAGTGGTCGGTAAAAATAATAGTCCTGCACTGAAGCCACACAGATAAGACTGCGGGTTGCTGAGAACGACTTTATAGGGCGAAAACATGTCCCGTAATGATCCCTTTTCTTTAGATGCCACTGCTTCTGCTTTAGGAGTAACAAAAAACATCATGACCGCCACGATCAGACATACGATTCCTGCATCTATCCAGAACTGTTGCCAGTTCATCGTCTCGTGAATTAAAGGGGCAACCAAGAATTGTCCGGCCGATCCGCCAAGCATCCCAAAGCATTGGGTCACACCAATTGCCGTTGCCAGATATTTTCCGGAAAAACCATGAGAGGCAAGATAGACAGCGCCAGTAAAAGCAAATGCCCCGCCAGCCCCTTGCAATAGTCGTCCGAATTCAGCGGATAACGAAAAACCAAGCCCAAATAATACTGAGCCTGCCGCTAGCATGGCGATTCCTGCCGGGATGACCAGCTTTGCACCAAAGTAATCTAAAGAAGCCCCAGCGACCAGCGCAAATAACGAATAGGTATAGTAATAGAGTCCGATGAGGGTGCTTAATCCCACGGCAGACAATGAGAATGCCTGCGTTAGTTCCGGCAGCATCACGCCGGGTGCGGAACGCATTGCATATTGAGAAAAATAGAAGATCAAACAGAACACCCATGCAACAATAAACGGGATCTGTGATTGCCTTTTTATTCGTAATGGAATGCTCGGCTTATTCATCATATCGTCTTCTGCGTACATGACACTTTGGCAGGGGTAGGGCAGATTAAAAGAATTACTAAGGGGGATCAGTTTCAGGTTGGGAGGCATCGGCGTTCCTTAGTCGATTGAGCATGCATTGGAATGATCTGACTTTAAAACGCTATTGATCACGCATCTGTACGCCAACGAACGTGGACAATAGAATGGCTAGGCGCCATAACCTCACTGAGGTGGTTTTGCGTCAGTCCTGCTTTGTCAACGTGGGTTGACGAACAGAGGGGTACGTCAAACTGGTGGAAGATACTTTGTCCCGTCGAATCTGGACTCGTCTCTTTTTTCTTTTGAAAGCTCACTATGCAAAATGAACAATCTGCAATCCACGTCTTTAATACTCACAATGATGCTGAAGAAGCGATCAGATCTTTAGGGAAATCAGGATTTGATGTGAAAAAATTGTCGCTCATTGGTAAGGGCTACCATAGTGAAGAACATCCGATTGGATTTTATAGTACCGGAGACCGCATTAAATCATGGGGTGGAGTTGGCGCATTTTGGGGAGGCATTTGGGGGTTATTAGTCGCACCGGCAGTCTTTGTGTTGCCTGGTGTTGGCTTAGTAGCAATGGCGGGTCCCATTGTAGCAATGCTGGTTGCTGCACTCGAAGGTGCTGCGTTGGTTGGAGGTATTTCTGCTATTGGTGGCGCATTATCGATGATTGGTGTTTCTAAGGATGAACTGATTAAATATGATGCGGCGGTCAAAGCTGATAAATATGTTCTGATCGTTCATGGTGATGCTGCAGATATTGACAGAGCAAAAAATGAGTTGGCTAGCTCTCATGCTGTGACAGAGGCCTGAGATAGCCTGTAGCGTTTGGGGTTTCGACGCGAAGTGGCTGTGCGACTAAGTTGTGTCGTCGCGCTGCCGCCATGATTCAGTGATGAGTATGGCGGCAGTAGCGAGCTATCTGAACTTCATTAACAATCAGCGGTGTATTCTGGAAATTTTTGTTCCTTCAACACTAACGCTCACCATCAAACCTTGCTGATCAAAAATGAAGGCATAGGCATCGTCCTTCAGCGTTGATGTTGAGAGGTTTTTAGCAGCACCTTCGTTCATCACAACAACAGTTGGACCAACGCCGACTTCCCAACCTTTTGCATTGCGCATACTTTGCTCAACTCGGTCACTCATGAGGAAGATGACGTAACCGTAAGACTGAGCACCTGCTTGCCAACCCCAGGAGGCCGAGACAGAATTAAAATATTCATTCATTTGTCCGTTTTTCAGCAAAACACCCTCACCATAACTTCCGCCAAACACAAATCCTGCCTTCACTATTTTAGGGAAAACCAGAATCGATTTTGCTTTTTTGGAGAGTTCAAGGGCGGTGGGGTTGCTGTGATACAGCGTTTTTAAGGCTTCATTCGCTTCCTGATTGAGTTCGGTTGCGGTACTTGCAGCATAAGTAATATTGGGTGCGACAGAAAAAAATAAACTGGCGAAGACAATGGCTGCAAACTGATAGATATAGCGACAATTTTTAAACATGATGTTATTTCCCTTATGTAGCCAAGTTAGAAGAAAGATGTCTTTATCAATTTGAGATAGAGACATCTCATTACTTTATTTAGCTGTAGATTTACATGCTGAAGCGGTATTTTTTGTTGCTTTGTCACAGCATTTCATAGCATGTTCTGAACTTACTTTTGCGTCTGAGACTTTGTCCTTTGTATGGTGGGCGGCAGCATCTAAATGGTGTGCGGCAGCTTCTTTATGATCATTTGCAGCTTGTTCGTGCAAGCTGACGGCTTCAGTATTGATTGTCATTGAATTCTCCGGTGTTGATTGATCGAATGTGATGTGTCTGTTTCTTCTCGACACCAGATTAGTGTAATGAAATGTGATAAGAAACACAGTGCGTTATCGAACACTTTGCTCGCAGTGTTTCTTCATCATAAGTATATATGTTGACGAGATACGATAAATCCAATCTTTCATTCGTGACCTTTTGTTTTTGCATGATAGGTAAGATGATGGTCGCGCAGGTCATTGACCAGATCGACATATAAAACGTCCAAGCGTATGCCATCTACATAAAGCACGGGGTCGTCTTTCTCATCTCCCAACAGACTAACGACAAGATGATAATTTGTGTCAATGTAGCGATAACTGATCGTCAACTCCTTCCAATCAGGCCGCAAGGTAGATGAAATGTGCAATTGTTGATGATGGCGTTTCAGCCCTAACAGAGACTCCATGACAAACGTGTACATCCATCCTGCGGAGCCGGTGTACCACGTCCAGCCACCTCTCCCGATGTGTGGCGCTGTTCCATACACATCCGCAGCGATCACATAAGGTTCTACTTTATAGCGTTGAATATGTTCAGCCGTATCGCCGTGACGGATAGGGTTGATGATGTCAAATGCTTCCCATGCACGTTCAGTTTGTCCCATTTTTGCAAATGCCATTCCCACCCAAATCGCGGCATGTGTGTATTGCCCACCATTTTCACGTACCCCTGGAACGTAACCACGGATGTAACCTGGGTCCTGATCGGATTTATCAAATGGCGGATCTAATAATTGGATAATCTGCTTCTCTTTATTGACTAAACGATGATAAACAGACTCCATGGCTTGAGAGCGATGCGTGGCCTCCCCAGCGTTTGTTAGAACAGACCAGCTTTGAGAAATGGAGTCAATCTGACATTCGCTGTTTTGTGCCGAACCAAGAGCGCTGCCATCATCAAAATAAGCGCGTCGATACCATGCGCCGTCCCATGCTGCTGCATCGATACACTGAGACATTCGCGTCGCATTGTCGTTACAAACACTTTCGAAATAAGTATCTTCTTGGTAGTTAGCTAAAGGTGCAAACTGTGTAAGAACTTCATGTAAAAAGAAACCGAGCCAGACACTTTCTCCTTTTCCTTTATCACCCACTTTGTCCATACCATCGTTCCAATCACACGACCCCATTAGTGGCAGTCCATGTTGACCAAATCGCAGCCCATGTTCAATTGCTTTGACGCAGTGCTGGTAAATACTCGCGATCTGCGCTGACTGTATAGGCTGATCATAATAAGAATCTTCATTCAAATTGAGTGCCCTACCTTCGATAAAGGCGACTTCTACTTCTAATATTCCTGTATCACCACTATGGTTGATATAACTGGCAACCGCTAGTGGTAGCCATAAATAGTCGTCCGAGCAATGTGTTCTTACCCCTTTTTGTGTCGGTGGATGCCACCAATGCTGGACGTCTCCCTCAATAAATTGATGAGCAGCACAAAGTAAAATCTGATCTCGTGCTAATTGATGTCCGGTATGTGCAAGTGCCATTGTGTCTTGAAGTTGATCTCGAAAGCCAAATGCGCCGCCTGATTGGTAATAGCCACTCCGTGCTGACAAGCGACTGGCGATCGTCTGATAAAGCAGCCAACCATTCGCTAAGAGGTTGAGCGACGGATCAGGTGTGGTCACGACAACCGTGTTGAGTGTGTTTTTCCAATAAGCATTAATTTTACTCAAAGCTTGTTCAGCAGCGGGTGGATTGAGGTGGCGTTCGATGAGTTGGTTTGCTGGATTTGTCAGTTGATCTGAGACGCCAAGCATAAAAATTAATTCTTGTTGTTGACCTGGGTTAAGTTCAACTGGCACTTGCAACGCGGCACATGGATCCATGCCTGCCCCTACTTTACCCGATAAATAACGCTTATTCATTGCAGCGGGATTGCGTAAATTGCTGTTGCGCCCAATAAATTCAGCACGATTCCCTGTCACTGAACATTGCAGGCTATTGACCGTAAAAAAAGCGTGGCGTTCGGGAAAATCAGTATTGTAGGAATTTCGTGCGCAAATACCGCTATTGTTAGAGGTCATTTCAGTCACAATATGTAAAGCGGATTTGCTACGAAGGTCGGCTAATACCCATTCAACATAGCCAGTAACAGAAAGCTGGCGATGCTGCAATGAACCGTTCTTAATACGGAAAATAACATATTTTATTGATGTATCAATGGCGACGTAGATGGTCAGCTCAGTAGTAATCGCGTCTTCAGTATGGGTGAAAACGCTATAGCCGAAGCCGTGCCGTACATGATAATCACCATTGCCTCGGCAGGGGAGTGCGGTTGGTGACCAGAATTTACCCGTTTCTTCATCCCGCACATAAAACACTTCGCCGCTGAGATCACTCACTGGATCATTATTCCATGGAGATAAACGAAATTCATGTGCATTTTCTGACCATGTATAAGATTGGCCACTATCAGAAATAATGCTGCCAAACGTTGGATTGGCCAGCACATTGACCCATGGAGCTGGGGTAAACAATTTATCATTGGTGGTGATTAAATATTCTTGACCATCCATCGAAAAACCACCGATACCGTTATCAAAAAGACGGGTCTGAGTATCTTGCGCAGTCGTGCTTGCAATCAGCGTTACGGCATGCGGCTTCTTTTTAATCGGATTGAGATTTCCTGGAAGGACATCGGCTAGATCTCTGCGATTGAGTTGCTCTAATAGCGTACCGCGATGATCTTTTAATATCAGTCGTGCAATTGACTGGAATAAAATCCGGTCTTCGTTAGAAATCTGATCGATAGAACGCACATAAATGCCACCAGGTTTTTCCAATGCATGACTTCCAATGACGGATGAAATCAAACCGACGATTTGATCCTGTAATACCTGCCGATAATTGGCATGATCAGAATTCCAGATGACGAGATCAACAGCGAGCCCCCGTGACTGCCAATAGGCATGGGCTTGTATGAGTTGTCTTGCCAACTCTATGTGATCTTGGCTACTTATTTGTAGCAGCACGATCGGTAAATCTCCAGAGATGGCATAACTCCATAACGCGGATTGTCCCCGGTGGTTTTGGCGCAGAATATCTTCACTTGCACGTAAGAGAGGATTAACATAGATCACTGAATTAGCAAGTCGCGCATACAGTTGGGCGTCTTTTTCGCTAATATTAAGCTGGCGTAGTACTACCTGGCTATGTGTCCAAGAGAGATCGATAACCCGTTCTGCAAGATGCTGATCCTGATATTTCTCAATGAGCGCAAGGCAAATTTCGCGTGTCTCTGCGATGCCAGTGACGAGGTCGATCGTCGCTGATTGCTCTGGATTGAGTGTGAATTGATAGCGGATAGCGACAATAGGATCAAGGACGGAGCCTGCGGTGTTTGACAGTGAGCCCGATTGCGTTAGCGCGTCAGGGTTGTTGCACGTATTACCGCGCCCAATGAACTGCAATCGTGAGGTTTCATAAGAAATATCTTCGGCTTCAACTCCGTGTAATGCCATTAGATGAAACATCGTAGGCACTTTTTCAGCCTTGGAACGTGGTCGGCGCGCACACAAAATCGCGGATTGGTCTGACAATATTTCCGTCTGTACGAATAATTTACTGAACGCTGGGTGTGCATTATCGGCGGCCGGAAGCGCCAGTACGATTTCAGCGTAGCTGGTAAATTCTATCGTTCTCCGCCTCCCAGACCGATTAATAATGCGGGTTCTGCGTAATTCAATATCGTCTTCTGGTGAAACGACGATTTCTGTATGTAAATCGATATTGTTGTCGCGGCGTCGGAATTCAGCGCGCCCTTCAGAAAACACCACCTCATATTGTGGCGAATTGACGAGCGTGGGTTGAAACGCAGTGGACCAGTATTTCCCCGTTTCTACGTCGCGTACGTAGCAAAAACTACCCCAGTCATCCTTAGTGCCATCTTCGGTCCAGCGGGTGACGGCGAGATCGTTCCAGCGACTATAACTACCACCGGCACTGGTGATCATGACGTGGTAATGACCATTCGAAAGTAATTGGACTTCTGGTGTGCGTGAATTTGGTTGATTGAGTATTCGTAAGGGCGTGGTCTGATCATTGACGCTACTACGTATATCTGCCAGTTCTGTCGTATTTGCGTAAGTTGCCGTTGCTTCTGGTACCCGCTCGTACAAGAGCGGAATCGTCGCTTTGAGCAAAGGATCTGATTCGAAGCGACTCTGTAAAGGGCGGTCTAACAGTACATAGCCCAGAGATAACAACCCCATACCTTGATGGTGGCTCATCAACGAAGCGATGAGCGCATGATTCTGTCCACGAGGTATTCGTGACGCCGTAAAATCAATGGCCTCGTAAAAACCATACTCGCCGCAATAGCCGGACGAAGCTAATGCCAATAGGTTTTCGCACGCCGCTTCAGGATTGACCATCAATGCCATCATCGACGCATAGGGCGCAATGACGAGATCATCTCCAAGTCCGCGTTTGAATCCCAAACCAGGGACACCAAAAGCACGGTACTGATAATTGAGATTGGTATCGAAAGCGTTATAGCCTGACTCTGAGATGCCCCAGGGTACGCCGCGTTGCAGCCCGTACTCTACCTGGCGCTGTACAGCGGCGTGATAGGTCTGATCAAGCAGGGTATGTCGATAAGTCGGCATAATTAGCAAAGGCATGAGGTATTCAAACATCGAACCGCTCCATGACAATAGGATGGGTTCGCCGCCAGCGATGGTCAGTTGGCGTCCTAAAGCAAACCAACTTTCTTGCGGGAGTTGCCCTTGAGCGATACCGATGAAACACGCCAATCTTGCTTCTGATGCAAGTAAGTCATAACGACCTACATCGCATCGACGTTCATTAATGTTGTAGCCGATAGATAATAAATGCGTCGTCGTATCGTATAGAAAGTCATACTGCACTTCAGAAAAATGGGTTGCCATCAACGCTAAGCGTTGGATATCAGTGATACGTGACAGCGCCCGTTTTTTTGCCAGTGCAATCAACTCACTCCAAGATTCATTCTTTTCGACATCAGCATCATATTGATTGACTGCCAGACTATCCTCCATCTGCTGGTGATCTGTATGGCTCATACTGGCTAATTGGACTAAACTTGGAATCCCTTTGAGTTGTGGAAAATGTGCAAAGCAAATATCAATGTCGGGATGTGCTAGCCATGGGGCCAGGAACAGGATTTCTGTCTGATGCGACTCACATTGTGTGATAAACGCAGCGATCCATGTCATCGTTGCTGTATTTTTGTCCTGCTCATTGTGATGCGATTGCAATTCCTTCATGCGCTCGACCATGTCAACGAGCGCGCTGTAGGACTGAGAGAGGCAGTCTGGGGGAGATTCCATGAGCAATGCTAACGTCTTATTGATCTCAGTCAAAAGAGGCGAGGTAATGTCATTGAGATCTTCCAGTAACGCTTGAAATGTATCCCCTAATCCGATAAAAATGCGCCGACCTAAAATTGGCTGTTCTGTCAGATCTGTCAGCGCTTGCTGTAAGGTCATCAGATGGCCGGAAAAATTTCCGCTATCGACGGTAGAGATGTACATCGGCTGCAATGGCGTGAGATTGAGCGTGTCATACCAATTGTAAAAATGTCCTTTATATCTTTCCATGAGATCAAGGCTCTGAAAGGTATTGCTGGTTCGCTTGAGTAATTCGCCCGCACTGATGTAAGCAAAATCAAACGCAATGACATTCGCGAGTAATGAGAGTCCAATATTTGTTGGCGAGGTTCTATGCGCAATCACGGCGACGGGTTCTGATTGGACGTTATCCGGTGGTAGCCAATGATCTTCAGCGCTGACATAGGTATCAAAAAACCGCCAGGTCTTTCTGGCAAGCACACGTAAGAAAAGATCCTGTGTGAGCGAGAGTTTTTTTGTCAGATGCAGCCTAGGGATGCTGATACGATAGGCAATATAAGGTGAAATAAACCAGCAAATCAGGAAAGGTAGGCTTGACGGTAGGCTGCCGCTCTTTACGAACAATAACGCAGCGGCGATGAAAATTGCCAAAGCGGAGGCGACCCACATTTTCTTCAGCGTTTGCCAAAATGAATTTTCTCCGCTTTGATGGTCGAGATGAGAGGGATTCCATTCAAGTAAATGTTCGCGTGATACCAAGATGCGCCATTGGGTACGAATGATCGCATCGCTGAAAACCCATGCCTCATAAGGTAAAAAGCACAGGTGAAGAAAGGTCTGAGTCAGGCTTGTTTTGGCGTGAATAAACAGCGCAACCAAGTGTTGTCTAAATAAGATGTCACCGGGTTTATTAACAAAACTGACTGCCAACGATAAGAGGGTTGGTAACGCTAATAATAGTAATAATGCCCATGACCAAAAACCACCTCGATATGTTGTGGGGAGTAGCCACCATCCAGTCAAGAGGAAAAGCATCTGTGCCGCAGGTGTAACACTGCGTCGTAGATTATCGAATAATTTCCAGCGAGATAATTTCGAGAGTGGATTGAGACAATGATGTTCCTGCTCATTGTGTTTGCTGCTAACGATTAATTGCGGCACACTGGCTAACATCCAAGAAGCAATCTGCCAGTCTCCTCTGACCCATCGGTGCCGGCGGCGCATATCCGTTAAGTAATGCGCCGGATAGGCTTCAATGAGTGGAATGTCACTGATGAGACCAGCACGGGCGTAACAGCCCTCCAGAAGGTCATGACTAAGAACCCTATTTTCTGGCATGCGGCTGGTGAGTGCTTGTTCAAAGGTATCGACATCATAAATGCCTTTGCCAATAAAAGAGCCCTCTCGGAAAAGATCCTGATAGACGTCAGATACCGTTCTTGTATAAGGATCGATACCTGTATCTCCGCCATACAATAATTCATAACGTGAAGCGTGTAACGACGGAATGCCAACGGCGATACGTGGTTGTAAGATGCCGTAGCCTTCGGTAACTCTGCCCAGACTGACATCGTAACAAGCCTGATTCAGAATATGGGCTAGCGTAGCAATAAGAAAAGATGCTGCATCCCGAGGTAATTCAGTATCTGTGTCGAGCGTAATAATGTACTTTATTTTGGACAGTCCACCGGTATCGCCAACCACCAAAGAGAAGGCAGTTCCTGATAAGTCGCGCAAATAGGCATTCAGACTAGCCAGTTTTCCTCTTTTACGCTCAAAGGACATCCATTTATTTTCTTGGCTATTCCAAAGGCGAGGGCGGTGCATGAGCAGAAAATATGCACCATCCTTGCGTGGATATTTGCTATTGAGTTTTTCGATCTGGGATTGCGCTTTTTCTAGTAACGCATTATCCGTGGCAAGAATTTCTGTGTCAGCGTCTGCGAAATCAGTTAACAAGCAAAACTGTAAATGGTAATCCTGGTTTGCTAGAAAACGTACTTCCATTGCGCTGCATAGTTCATCAATTATTGCTACGTCAAATAACAGCGTCGGCACGACAACCAGACAGCTAAATTCTTCCGGAATATGTTTAGAAAAATCCAGTCGTGGCAGAGGATGCGGACTCACAATAATTGTGACCAGCCAATTGACAATTGCTGTAGCAAATTGGCTGCTTACCAGAAAACAAATGATCGAATAAAAGGCAATAGTGTACAAATGATGCGTGACTGCGAGGGATTGAACCATTAACGCAACAGTGACGGCTGTGCTTAGTCCAAAAATGCCAGCGATATAAAAAGGAAAAGCATGACGTTTGATATAGCGATCACATTTATCATGCAAGGAAAGGTGAACTTTCGCTGCCAGTTCAAGCTGTGGTAGGCCTTTATCAATTAAAAAGTAGCCGATATGTGTACGCCTTTTTTGTTTCTCAGCACTGTTTAACTCTTGTTTAGATAAGGTTAAAGCGATATTTGCGACATCGCACTCTGAAAACTGACTCTGCTTTGCAATTCGCTCAATGACATGGCGGTATCTATCCCGGGTTGAAAAATCCATATGCTGATAAACATTTGCCGGATCCTGTGTCAGGATCATATTGACGGCACTCATGTTTTCAACAAAATCACGCCAATCCATTGCTGTCAGTAGTCTCAGACTACCAATACTGTTGCTAATTGAAATCTGATCAGCAGCTTGCTTTTGCGATTCGAGCTGTACTAATTTTTCTATCGTTTGCCCATTTTCAGCCAATCGTTGTGTGAGCCAATTGAGTGGTAGCGTTAGTGTTGGTGCTTGTCCTTGTAGACGACGAACTAGTTCTGCAACAAAGGCACTGTCTAAGGGAGGGTGCGATCTCGACATGTCTGCGACAAGTAAAATCAGATTACTAGGATCTTTTTCCGCAGTCGTAATCATGGCATCTGCCCATTCGATCGCCAGTTTGCGGTTTTCTTGTGTGATCGCAAGACGTGCAGCAACTCGTCGCAGATTTTCGATTAAGGCAAGCCGTAACATGATCGGAATCGCCCACAACTCACCAAGCTTTAATGACGAGATTACTTGATAAGCCATAATAAAATGGCGAAGATTATCTGGATCGATACGCCCGTCTCCGTGAGATATCGTCTCTAGAGCAATCCCATACACGCGGGGTTTGCCAGCGCAATTGCCGGTTGCAAGACAAGGTAATTCTTTGCTGTAATTTTTTGGTAAATGATGCTTCGCCGTCCTGATCTGATCCTCTATGAGATAGAAATTATCCAATAGCCACGCCGCTGCCGGTGTGAGTTGATGGCCTGATTTAATGGCCTCTGTCAGTACCTCACAGGTGCTGATGATCACTTCTTCATTGGATGAAAGACGGGCCAGCAGCTGATCTGAATGGACCGTATCGCTGAGGACATGCCCTGTTGCGAGAATACGACCATGTTGCTCCATTTGTAGTGCACTGAATAATTCTGATCGTAAAGGGGATTCGGTTGACATTGCCTGGTGATGTGATCGGAACCATAAACGCTTCATCAGCCAGTTAAATCGCAAGCTATAAAAGACACCAGAGAGACGTTCCAGAATCGTTTTCAAATTGCACACTTCTTTCTTTTTATGCTTATACGCGTAGTTGTAGTTTTCCTATTGCCCAATGCCAAAGGGCTTCATGTGTTGATCGTAGAGTAAGCACTGCGCCTTGTAGGTTCGTTGTCGAACATAAGCAAGGCGACCGCATGGTGGCGTGATGTCGTTCGCCACTGACGTACAAAATGGTTCGGCATCGCACAGAACGCGCCCGAAAAGCGGTATATAACAAACCCTCAAAGGCTGCAGGTGATTGCATGCTTTTAATTGCAACCCTCTACAGCTTCTTTCTACAGGCTTCCATTAACGATCAGGAGTAAATGATGTCTATTTCTCAGTCCGCTACGAAACGTGGTGTTCAGTTACTTTTTTTAACTTGCTTGCCAATAGCGTCGATTGCATTTACAGCATGCAATAGTGTTCCTACCTCGGTCATTGCAGAGATGGCAGTTTCCACCTCCGATGTGAACAATGCTGCTGCCGTCGGTGGCGGTACGCTTGCGCCGGATGAAATGCGTTCTGCCCGAGAACGACTGAAGCAGGCGAATAATGCAATGGCCGCGTACGATTATCAGGCTGCTGCTGATTACGCTAATCAGGCGCAAGCAGAAGCGAAATTAGTGCAAACGAAAGTGAGTTCCATCAAAGCACAACAAGCAGCTGCTGCTTTACAGGAAGACATTCGTGTTCTACGTGAGGAACTATATCGCGTCAATAACAGTAAATAAGTGAATTTGGCTTAGTACACATAACTAGATAAGAGGAGATGACCAATTCTGGTCGAACTCTTATTACTTACTTCTTAACTTCATGACCGGAGAGTGGCAATGAAAAAAATAACAATGACGCCTGCAGCATTGCTGATGATAGCGATATTGACTGCTTGTAGCACTGCACCTAAAACGACTTCCTTACTGGAAGTCACTAGGCAGCAGTATCTCAACGTGCAAAATAATCCGCGGATAGCGCAACTCGCCCCGTCAGAGATGCGACAGGCAAGTGATGCGATGTCCCTTGCTAATCAAGCAGCACAAAACAATGAAAGCGCGGATGAAATTAATAAGTTCGCTCTCTTGGCAAAGACAAAGATAGACACTGCCGAGGAGGCTGCTAAACAAAAAAATGCTGAAAACAATATCGCTAATGCAGGCAAGCAACGCGACCAGATGCGATTGGAACAACGGACCACAGAGGTAGATCAGCAAAAAAATCGTGCTGACTATGCAGAACGTTCAGCTCAGATAGCCCAAAGTGATACACAGAGGGCTCAGGGTGATATGCAGAGGGCGCAAGGCGATACCCAGAAGGCGCAGCAAAAAGTGGTGGCATTATCGGCCGAGTTAGCTGATCTAAAAGCAAAAAATACAGACCGTGGCGTTGTTATTACATTAGGTGACCTATTGTTTGGTTTTAATGATGCACGACTAAAACCCGAAGGTATCCATGAGCTACAAAAACTGGCCGATGTTTTACAGACCAATCAACAGCAAAAAATTTTGGTGGAAGGCTATACGGATAGTACCGGAGGCGCTGCTTATAACCTGCAGTTGTCAGAGCGTCGCGCGAATGCCGTCAGTAGTGCATTACAGCTGATGGGGGTGCAACGAAGCCGTATTGCGATCCACGGCTATGGTGAAGAGTTTCCAGTGGCGGAAAATACAAACTCCGAAAATCGGCAATTGAACCGTCGTGTGGAAATCATCCTATCTGACGCAAACGGAAATATTATCAATAGATAACTAGGATCAGATATCCCTGTCCGTAACTCATTGACAGTTATTGTCTTTGAGGATGGGGATCCTCCCTATATCTATCATCACTTGGAGAACGCAATGATGTTAACAGACATAATTAACGCCACCCGCAGCTTCATCCTTTCAGCGGAAAGCCTGCCGGAAACGGTAACTCAACCACGCAACAAAGAGGTGCGCGTGGAGGTCGCTGATGAGGCCGCACTTGATGAAGCTTTAAAAGAAACTTTTCCTGCGAGTGATCCGATTGCGGTGACGTTTACGCCAGTCGAAAAAAAGTAAACATCATGTCTGTCGCTGGTGACAGACATGAAAGGTAATACTGATATAGATGGGGCGCTGTTTTAGGTGCGAATACGCTATATTCGATGGCAAAGGTCAGGTAGCCATTTTTTCTGGTAGTAGTCGGTTATATTCTTTTTTCACGACCATATAGCATTCGCAGGTTCGTTTTTCTAATCCTGCACGATCCAGAATTTTGATATGTCCGCGCGAATAGCTGATTAATCCTGCATTTTGTAGTTTTAGTGCTGCTTCAGTCACGCCTTCTCGTCTGACCCCAAGCATGTTGGCGATCAATTCTTGGGTCATGACCAGATCGATACCATTGAGTCTATCGAGGCTCAATAGCAACCAACGACATAATTGCTTGTCGAGGGTGTGATGCCGGTTGCAGACCGCAGTTTGCGACATTTGAGTGATTAGCGCCTGGGTATAGCGAAGCAGGAGATGGAGCACGGGACCCGCTTTATTGAACTCTTCCTTAATAATGCTGGCCGGGAGTCTGAAACCGGCACCCGCGCTTTGAACTACAGCCCTGCTAGGCGTAGATTCTCCACCCATAAATAAAGATACCCCTACGATTCCTTCGTTTCCTACTACGGCAATTTCAGCCGACCCACCATCTTCTAATACATAGAGTAAAGAGACAATCGCCGTTGTTGGAAAGTAAACGTAATGCTGTACGCCACCTGATTCATATAAGACTTTGCCTAATGGCAAATCAATGACTTCCAGCTTGAGCTTTATTTTGTCCATTAGTTCAGCAGGTATACAGGCTAATAAATGATTATCTTGCGGCTTTGAGCATGGTTTCATAGAAAATTTTTGTCTGATGGCAAGTGTGAAGGTGGGCTAAGAGATCTCTTACCCTAAGATCTGGCACGGATGCCAATCCCCTCTCATTGATGGCAAATGACATCGCGGAGGAGGGGCTTTTCATTACGTCATTCGTTATCAGAATGTGATAGTTGTTACAATTTGTATGTGCGTCAACGCACATAGTGTCATAACTTGAGACATATTAAAAAATAATCATAGCGACGATGAGCTCGTCGCTCCTTCTCATTTGACGATGGATGAGAAATCTGTTCCTCGGCTTGCGGATACGGCTCCTTTATAGTTTTTCTCCGTTGATAAGCCGTAGCAAAACCATAATGACAGCGATCACAAGCAGAATATGAATAAATCCTCCTAAGGTGTAGGCAGTGACCATGCCCAGTAGCCATAGCACAATGAGCACAACAGCAATGGTGTACAGCATATTTTTCTCCTAATAGATGCGTTAATTAAGTAGCAATGATATTAGCGAGATGAGACCGTTTTTCAACGCGCCTAATTCACTGAAATCCTTGCATACAACAAAACTTTGACATGGCGTGCTCCTGCTGTCTGTGTGCAAAACCACACATAAATTATTTCGTAGCGTGTCTCTTTTTTGGGTGCAGTACTACCTATGTATGCTTCCGTACAGAAGAAATCTTATTGAAAATTTAATATTAACTTGCATCAAAAGAGTGATGCGCCGCCTTGATTATGAGTTCAGCACTTTGTCTTTATCAAACTAATGAACGAAAGCAGGATAAATTTTATGAGTATTTATGCATATGACCCGAACCAGAATTATCTGATCGCAGCTTTGCCAGAAAATGATTTTGAAAGGATGGAGCCCCATCTGGAATTGATCAAAGTGAAGACGGGAGACGTACTCTACGAATCGGGTGGCAGACTTCCGTATGTCTATTTTCCAGTGACGTCGACGATTTCGTTGCAGAATCTGATGGAGAATGGCAGTTCTTCTGAGATCGCCGGTATCGGTCGAGAGGGAATGTTAGGTACGATGCTGCTGATGGGGGGGGCAGACAATGCCTTGTCGGGCGCTTGTGCAGATTGCCGGATATGCCTATCGCGTCAGGGCTGATGTGTTACTCAGAGAGTTCAATCAGACTGGAGCTACGTTCCGTCTATTACTTCGTTATACGCAATCGCTGATCACGCAAACGACACAGACAGCTGTTTGTAATCGGCATCACTCTATTGAGCAGCAATTGTGCCGGTGGTTATTATTAACAAATGAACGAGTGAATTGTGACGAGATTGCAGTGACACAAGAGGCGATCGCTAATGTCCTCGGTGTCCGGCGCGAAGGTATTACTGAGGCAGCTGGGTATCTACAAGATCTCCGGTACATTAGCTATCGACGTGGTCATATTACGATTTTGAATCAGCGCGGCTTGGAGGAGCATGTGTGTGAGTGCTACGGGGTAGTGAAAAAAGAATTCCATCGTCTTATGGATCACGCCTGCGAGTCCCATGCACATCGGACGCCAGGCATTCGTTTGCTATCACCGATTTTCCCACCGACATTTCCACCCGTCATACCACCTGTTTATCCACCCACTGGATTGATGTCGAATCAGTGGCGAAAGTAACAGCAGAAAATACCAAGAGGGTACAGGGCTGATCGCGATACGTAATCAGCCCTGTACGCTTTCTCTGTTGTGGATGCATTAGTGGCGTGTTTGTAATGGCAGAGGGTGGTCTTTTAATTGCTCACTATCGGGCTTGGTCATGTTGTCAGAGGCCAATTGATCTGAGGATGGTGTTTGATGCATGTCGTTGAGAAGCCGTTGATACTCCTGTTTCACGACGAGATAGCATTCACAAGCTCGGCCTTCTAGTTTCACGCGATTGAGAACGTTAATACGTCCTTGGTGATAGTCAATAATACCCAGCTTTTCAAGTTTTTCTGTTGCGCCACCTACTTTATCTTTTCTTATACCCAGCATATTAGCAATGAGCCCCTGCGTCATATTGATGGATAGAACGGGAATTCTATCCAGACTGAGCAATAGCCAGCGACAAAATTGTTGTTCAATGCTGTGATGACGGTTGCAAACTGCTGTTTGCGTCATTTGGGTGATTAATGCTTGGGTATATCGTAATAGTAGCCGCAAGAAGGGACCAGCACGGCTGAACTCTTCTTTCAGATATTCCGCTTTAAGGCGGTATCCAAACCCAGCACGCTGGACAATCGCTTGGCTGGATGTACTTTCACCTCCCATAAAAAGAGAGATCCCAATAATTCCTTCATTGCCAACGATAGCAATTTCGGCAGAGGTGCCATTCTCTAGCACATACAACAACGACACCACCGAAGTCGTCGGAAAAAGAACATATTCAATGGGCACATCAGCTTGATAGAGAACTTGTCCTAAAGGCATTTCAATGAGTTCAAGATGCGGAATAAGCCTCTCTAATACCGCAGCGGGGATGGCTGCTAACAATTGATTTTGTGTTGGTCTATGCAAAATATTCAATCATAGATGACTGCAATATCATGACCATATTGGAAAAAACAATGTGGTGTCTGAATGCACGTCTGATAGAGGAAGTTGTCGTTTGCACAGGTCGCAGCGTTGCTAATACAACGGATAATGACTTCTGTGGACGTGAACGAACGAGACAACTGGTTACTTCAGAGAGTAGCAGTTTTTTGGGCCATGTATGTTCGCTATCACACATACAGTTGCTATGCTTTACTTGGACGTTGCGTCGCTGGTGCTATTCTCGACGGCGCTCGGAGCCTGGGGGATGATTTGATCAAACTCTTGTCTGATGACCCAGTAACATTCACAGACTTTCTTTTCCAATCCTGCACGATCAGAAATGTCGATATGCCCTCTGCTGTACTTGATCATGTGGTGTTGTTGTAACTGACTTGCTGCTTGTGTGATTCTTTCGCGACGTAAGCCGAGACTGTTCGCAATCATCTGTTGCGTCATTGGTAAAGAGAACGATGTTGATCGGTCGACGTTTTGTAATAACCAACGACAAAGTTGTTGTTCGACGCTGTGATGCTGATGACAAATTGCAGTCTGCGACATCTGTGTAATGAGTGCTTGCGTATAACGCAACAGAAGACGTAACACCATGCCTGCTCGGTCAAATTCTGCTTTAAGAAAACGTCCCCTTAAGCGGTATGCATAACCAGCCCGCTGAACGACAGCGCAATTTTGCGTTGGGTGCCCCCCCATAAAGACGGAAATGCCGACGATCCCTTCATTGCCAATGGCAGCAACTTCAGCTAGTTCCCCATCTTCCATCATATATAGCAAGGTGATGACGGCGGTCGTTGGGAAGTAGACAAATTCTTGTTTGATACCGGATTCATAGATGGAGTCTGAAACATTCAAACGGATCAACTCAAGATTCGGTAGCAGGCGATCAAATTCGATCGTACTTAAGGCATCCAGAAGGCGATTATGCGTAGGGATACAATGCGTAAGCATGAATGTATTTACCTTGTTATAGAGAGAAAAGATAGGTAACGTCGTCTGAGCTGACTTGCAAGGACAACGTAGCAGAGGCGCGGTCCTTAAGTTGAGCAAAGAGAAAAATAGCGTGTCGAAACACACATCTAACGCGTTGCCGTACTGAAAAATTGATGATGGTAAGGCTATCACGGCGATCACCATTCCTATGCGCGCAGACACACATACAGCGCCTAAGAACTACTATTTTGTAAAATATTTTAAAAAATATAAAAACAAGAACTGAACCACAATCCTGTTGTTCTTATTGTTAGGCCGGTGACCGATGGCATGTGTTGAAAATCTGACAGTGATATGAATAGGCACATGCATTGTGTTCGTTATCGTACTGACCTCCCCACGGCAACATCGTAAATTTCAATCAATCTCATTTAAGGAAAATATGATGACCTCCGTGATCTCGCATGACCTCGATATACTCCTCGCTGAAGGGCGTTCCTTGATTTCCGAAGTAGAAAAAGTGGTAAAGTCACTTGAGAAGCAGCCCGATTCACAGATGAGCGCACTGCATCGCTGTCTTTCAAAGAAAATGCAAGACTTTCAAAGTGCCTTAGTGAGCGCCGAACAGTCGGCTATCAATGGTTCAATGGAAATCATCAAGTCCACGAATGAATATGCTCATACATCGCCTTGGCAAGCCATTGCTATTGCAGGAGCCGTCGGTGCATTGACGACTTATGGGGTGCATCATCTGTTTCAGCGTGACAAGCGTTAACGGCAAAGTGAACAGTAAGATGAACAGCAAGATGTTATGAGTTATTCAGTCTTGATTGCATCTGATAAAGAAGCAGACATACAAGCGTTGATGTCTGCTTTAAAAACTGCGACATCGGAGCATTATCAAATTGAGAGTGTTACCAAGCTGTCTACCGCATTGATATTTCTTGAGCAGCATCATGTGGACGTCATTTTATTAAATTTGTCGCTGCCAGATAGCGAGGGGGTAAATAGCTTTGTTCGTCTCTCCGAGCGTTTCCCGTATGTTCCAATTCTGATTCTTATTGATGAAGAAAAAAATATAATTGATTTTTCCAGCGCTAATGCGGATTTAAGCGGCATTGCTGGGTATTTACTCCGCCCCACGTTTTCTAGTCTTCTGGTGACTCAAACAATTAAAAATATCATCCAGCATCAACTACGCGAAAGCAGTAATTTTGTTGAAAAAACACGCGCTGAAATCATTTTAAATTCAATTGGTGATGCCGTCGTTGGGACAGATTTGTTTGGAAATATCGATTATTTCAATGTCGCTGCCGAGCAATTGACACTCTGGGCTAGAAATCTTGCGCGCGGACGGGCGATTATGGATGTGATGCCGATCATCAATGGTGAGACGAGAAAAGTAATACGTAATCCCATTAACTTGGTCTTAGAGACTGGTTGTCCAGGGTCACTACCAGTCGGCTCGATTATGATCCGTGCAGACGGCACTGAACTCAATATTGAAGATTCGACTGCACCTGTCCATGACGTCAGTGGTGCACTCGTCGGCGCAGTCATGGTTTTCCATGATGTGACGGTGACGCAAGCCATGTCTGCAAAAATGGCTTACTTTGCTAAGCATGACTTTTTGACTAGTTTACCGAACCGTATCTTGTTAAATGATCGTATTTCACAAGCAATCAATCTGGCAAACCGACGGCATACACACCTGGCAATTTTATTTTTGGATCTTGATCATTTTAAGTATATCAATGATTCATTAGGTCATGCCGTTGGAGATCTGCTTTTGCAATCAGTGACTGAGCGGCTTTGTGCATGCGTGAGAAACTCGGATACGGTGAGTCGTCAGGGTGGGGATGAGTTTATTATTTTGATTAATGAAGATCTCTCAGGAGAAAACGCTTCATTGACAGCAGTAAAAATACTCCATGCGCTGGCTATTGCACAGAACGTAGGTGAACATGTCTTACATGTTACGACCAGTATTGGGATCAGCATTTATCCAAACGACGGTGAAAATGCAGAAACATTGATCAAAAACGCCGATACCGCTATGTATCAGGCCAAAGACAAAGGTCGAAATAATTATCAATTTTTTAAAAAAGAAATGAATGACCGTGCAGTTGAGCGGCAGTTAATTGAGTCTCAATTACGGCAGGCGATCTCGAAAAAAGAGTTTCTTTTACTTTATCAACCAAAGATTTGTCTCGCAACCGGTGTGATTACTGGTGTTGAGGCACTCTTGAGGTGGAATCATCCACAATGGGGCGATATCAAGCCGTCCCGTTTTATCACAATTGCAGAAGATTCTGGTTTGATCGTTGAAATTGGGCGTTGGGTATTACGTGAAGCCTGTCAACAAATGAAACGATGGAACGATGCAGGTGTCGCACTCGATAATGTTGCAGTCAATATTTCGGCATTAGAATTTAGACGTTTAGACTTCGCTTCTACAGTATCTGACATACTTCTTGAATTTGGTTTGGCGGGCAAATACTTACAATTGGAAATTACCGAAAGTGTCCTCATGCGTGATGTTGATCTGAGCGCCGATATTTTGCGTACATTAAAAAAGATGGGTATTCAAATCGCCGTTGATGACTTTGGTACGGGATATTCAAGCTTGAGCTATCTGAAAAAATTTCCGATTGATGTCCTCAAAATCGATCAGTCTTTTGTCCGAGATATCGGTTCTTCCGGCGAGGATAGTGCAATTGTCAGCGCTATTATTGCAATGGGGAATAGTTTAAATTATCTTGTCGTTGCTGAAGGTGTCGAGGAATTGGTACAAGAAGAATTTCTCAAAAAACTCCATTGCAAAGAGGCGCAGGGATATTTTTTTGGATGTCCGATGGATGCACAGAGTGTGGCTGATTTGGTCGCGCATAGGACGGATTTTTCCTGATGCTGAGGACCTCGCTGATAAATTGAGGTCCTCAACACCTTATGAGATGTTACATATAGTAGTTTTTCCTAAATAGCCAAAATAAGCTTTCTCTGTGTTCCATGTTCGGATGATCCGAGCGTGTTTAGAAAGCTATACCTGGATGGAAAATATCTATTTCCATCCCAGTATTTCTGCTTTTTTTCTTGCCACTGGTGCAGTCGATTCGGATGGTACGCCGATGATGATTGGTACAACGACGTGGCTATCGGTCGCTAAGCCGAGTTCTTTCTTCCATTCAGACGTATTTAGAACGGGGAGCGCAAAGCCAATAACGCAGGTTGCTAATCCGTATGCGCCTGCGGCCAACATCAGGTTTTCTGCGGCGAGCCAACAGTCTGCTTCAGCATAGGTTCCTACTGGCTTCGCACAAATAATAATCAACGTGGGTGCATTATAAAAAATCGAAAAGTCAGTCGACGTAAATCGTTGATGGAGAGTGCTACCCGACAGTATTGGTTTGACCGGTGCTTCAGCAAAAGCTTTCTTTGCTGCCTCTGAAATTCTACGTAACACACTCAGGTCCTGAATGACCATAAATTGCCAGGGCTCCTCATGCATCGCCGTTGGCGCTTGGACTGCTGCATCCAGTAGTTGCAATATCCGCTCTTTGGTGAGTTTTTCATCGGTATAGCTCCTAACGGCGCGACGTTGGTATATCGCCTCTATAACGCTCAGATTTTCAGTATTGCCTTGTTTGACAGGGATGTTATGCATGGTGATTTCCTATTTGTGACAGCGTAAAGTGGGATGAAACATCTGATTATTTTCTTTTGCTCGTTTGATTTCTGTACGTTTGCCCACAAGCTGAGCGAGATCTTTGCAGTTTGGTTACTTAGCGTACAGATCGAGCGTGATTGAAGAGACACCATGCTTCTATCGCGCGCAAATTGCACATCATGTCAGACGCTATTTGCAGGCGCTTCTCTCTCCTTTGATTGGAAGAATTCGATGCAAGAACAGGAAAAGCGAGTCACGACAGAAGATATTCCAATGTCAGACGATAGTGCTGCATCGCCGCTGGCAATTGATGACAGCCGCTTGGTTGTGCAATTAGAGCTTGCCAAAAAGAAGCTGGCTGAATCGTCTGATGCACTCTTGCGAGTGCGAGCTGATGCTGAAAATAGTCGCCGTCGGTTTAACGAGGATCTTGAAAAGTCCCGCAAGTTTGCGATTGAGAGCTTCGCCGAATCCATGGTCCCCGTCAAAGACAGTCTTGAAATGGCCTTGATGCTCGATTGGCCTTCATTTGAGGCTATACGGGAGGGCGTTGAAATCACACTCAAGCAACTCAATGCTGCCTTTGAACGACATGGATTGAAGGAAATTACACCCCAGCGAGGTGAAAAAATTGACCCTGCCATTCACCAAGCTGTGGCGCTAATCAGTACTGGCGAACAAGCATCAGATACGGTTGTCAGTGTTTTACAAAAAGGTTACATGCTTGCCGATCGCTTATTACGTCCTGCGATAGTCACGGCAGCACAAACACCAACGATGTAAGTCGTCTTCCCTCAGTCGGGAGGCGGCGTTTGTTACTTTAACTAAGGAATTGTGATGAGTAAAATTATTGGGATTGATCTGGGTACCACTAACTCTTGTGTTGCGGTAATGGAGGGGGGGAAGGCAAAGGTCATTGAAAATTCCGAGGGAGCAAGAACAACGCCATCGATTATCGCTTATCAGGAGAGTGGCGAAATTTTAGTTGGTGCAACGGCAAAGCGCCAGGCAGTCACGAATCCTGTTAATACGTTATTTGCAGTCAAACGACTCATTGGTCGTAAATTTGATGAAAAAGAAGTACAAAAAGATATTGGCTTGATGCCGTTTAAAATCGTAAAGGCGGAGAACGGCGACGCATGGATTGCTGTGCGCGATAAACAACTCGCCCCGCCGCAGATTTCGGCTGAAGTCCTACGCAAAATGAAGAAAACTGCTGAAGACTATCTCGGACACGAAGTCACTGAAGCAGTGATTACGGTCCCCGCCTATTTTAATGATGCGCAGCGCCAGGCCACTAAGGACGCTGGCAGGATTGCGGGATTGGACGTCAAGCGGATTATCAATGAACCAACTGCTGCTGCTCTCGCGTTTGGGCTGGATAAAAATGAAAAAATGGATAAAAAGATCGCCGTTTATGATTTGGGTGGCGGTACATTTGACGTCTCTATCATCGAGATTGCTGCGGTTGATAACGAAAAGCAATTTGAAGTGCTATCGACCAATGGCGATACATTTTTAGGTGGCGAAGACTTTGATCAGCGCATTATTGACTACATCATCGATGAATTTAAAACGCTGCATGGCATTGATCTGAAAAAAGATCCGATTGCCTTGCAACGGATAAAAGCCTCTGCGGAACGCGCTAAAATTGAACTCTCCTCTGCGCAGTTGACAGAAATTAATGAGCCATACATCGCCATGGCCAACGGTGCGCCGGTCCATCTGACACAAAAAATTACGCGTGCCAAATTAGAGTCACTGGTTGAAGCGTTGATCAACGCCACCATTGAACCTTGCCGGATTGCGATCGCTGATGCGGGTATTTCTGTGACCGATATTGATGATGTGATCCTAGTGGGCGGTATGACACGCATGCCAAAAGTACAGGAAAAAGTGCGTGAATTTTTTGGTAAAGAAGCGCGCAAAGACGTCAATCCCGATGAGGCCGTTGCTGTTGGTGCAGCAATACAGGGTGCAGTTTTATCCGGCGATCAGAAAGATTTGTTGCTATTGGATGTGACGCCGCTTTCCCTTGGTATCGAAACAATGGGAGGCGTGATGACAAAAATGATTCCAAAAAATACCACGATACCTACTAAATTTAGCCAGACATTTTCGACTGCCGATGACAACCAGGCTGCAGTGACGATTAAGGTATTTCAGGGCGAACGTGAAATCGCCTCAGGCAATAAAGCACTTGGTGAATTTAATCTTGAGGGTATTCCTCCTGCAGCCCGTGGTATTCCACAAATTGAGGTGAGCTTTGATATTGACGCTAACGGCATTTTACATGTGGGCGCGAAAGATAAAGCGACCGGCAAGGAAAATACGATCACCATCAAGGCGAACTCAGGACTGACGGAAGAGGAAATTCGCCACATGGTTGATGACGCGTTAGCGAATGCCGAAGGAGATAAAAAATTACGCGAACTTGCTGAGGTACATAACAAGGCCGATGCCACGATTCATCATGCCCATAAATCAATGACGGACGCTGCGGAAAAATTAAGTGCCAGCGACCGGATGGAATTGGATCAGGCAATCAATACGCTCAAAGAAAGTTTGAAAACAGGTGATCAAGCAGCAATATTGACAAAACAGAAATTTGTAGAGGATCTGCTGCAAAAGCTTGTTCATACATCACAACCTCAGTCTCAATCAGGACAGCCTTCGGAGACGGATGCCCAGCAGGAGGCAAATGGGCATGCCGCGCAAGGATCGGCTCATCCGGATGACGTGGTCGAAGCTGATTTCAAAGAAGTCAAACAGCCATAAATTGGTTATGCCTTGTGAGAAAGTCCGCCGAGAAATCTACCAGCAATAGGGCGCATGCGTTTGTTGCAGCTCATTATAAAATTGAAGCAGGAAACGCATGAAATATAAAGATTATTACGAAGTCCTCGGTGTACCGCGCTCAGCGTCGGAGGCAGAAATAAAAAAGGCGTATAGGCGACTAGCGCATGAATATCATCCGGATATTTCTAAAGATCCGGCGGGTGAAGAAAAGTTTAAAGCGGTGGCCGAGGCCTATGCCGTCTTAAAAAGTAAAGAAAAAAAAGACGAATACGATCGTTTGGGGCAGCAACCCGCTGGAAATGAATTTTCTCCACCACCACGGTGGCAGGACGAATTCTCGAGCGGGCCAGGCTCTTTCGACGATGTGGATTTGTCTGACATGTTTAAGGCGTTCAACCGCTCTCATCGTGGCAATTACCGTCACGAGCCTGAACCTTTACAAGGGGAAGATTATTCTGTCAGCGTCGGAGTGACGTTGGATAAAGTGATGAATGGTGGTGAGGCAGAGGTGGCTGTTGAATTGCCTGATTATGATAAGAACGGGCTACCACATCGCCGGTTACATACATTTCAGATCCAAATTCCAGTCGGCGCAGGCGAAGGGCAACGACTGCGTTTGGCTGGTAAGGGTGGGGTTGGTTCTGACGGTGGTAAAAATGGTGACTTGTATGTCAAATTGAAAATTCTGCCTCATGCGATTTTCCGCGTCGCAGGGCGAGATCTTTATGTCGATTTGCCAATTTCTCCGTCCGAGGCGGCGCTAGGTTGCGAGGTAACAATGGCTATTTTTGGTGTTCACCTGAAAATCATGATCAAAGCGGGTACCAGTTCTGGACAGCACTTGCGATTAGCACACAAAGGATTGCCAGCAGCTAAAAAGGGCGCATTCAAATCCGGTGATTTATATGCACTTATCCGTATCGTTGTTCCCCCGCAACTGACAGACAAACAGCGAAGTTTATACGAACAATTAGCTTTAGTTACCGAAAAACCTAAGCGTGATTTTATTATCGAGGAACATCGATGAATAGCGGACTGACGAATGAAAAAGTGAAATCTGTTTGTAATGCCTATTATTTGATGGAAGTATCGGGATTGTCTGAGATAGAACTTGATGCACTAATTGAGCACAAACTATTAACACCCATCAATGATGCTGAACATTCAGAGAAACATTTAAGAACGGGCGAGACGCTACATTTTGCTTTGCATGCAGTATTTTTCACGACCTCTGCCAGACGTCTTCGTGACGACTTTGAGCTCGACTGTAATGGACTCATCATGGCACTCACGTTAATACGACAGATTGATACGCTCTCGGATGAAATTCGATGGCTCAATGCGCGTCTTCCTTCACCTGTATGTTAACTATTGATCGAATGATCCGAAACATGTGCGGCAACGTACAGATTTATTGGCTGTTAAAACATATCATTTTAACTTCGGAAATAGAAAATTATTTGTTGGTCAAGCAAGAGGATTTTTTTACTGATTTACCTTTTTCTATACAACAAAAACCAATTGACTGATTCTATAAATAGTTCAAATAACACCGAACTACCGGGGCTGGCGGTCGGGAAACATTCCAGCACCAATTAAATGTACTAAAAAAATACGCTTGTAAGTAGTAGAAATTGAATGATGTTGTGACATACATGGAAAAACAATGACGAACTCAATTCATCTTGATGCGAAATCAACAGATCTGAATTACGACCCGAATCATCTTTTGAACACCATGATCAAAAACTTGCACCTCAAAAATGATGCGGCGCTCTCTCGTGCGCTAGAAGTGGCGCCGCCAGTGATAAGTAAAATCCGTCACCGGCATCTTGCAGTAGGTGCTACGTTACTCATCAGGATGAATGAAATCAGTGGTGTTGATATCAAGGAGCTTCGCCGTTTAATGGGAGATCGACGTAAGAAATTTATCAACAATGATTTGGCTCGTCAGGAAAATAGTGAATCAGATCCTACTGATGAATCTTTGGAACCTGGATCGCCACATTAATACCAATTGACCGATTCGTATAGTCGGATCAATAACGAATTGAACCTCGAAGTACTACATTTTTTGTACCGCTTATTTCGTCCCGATTAATTAAAGAAGCTAGTCGTTTTTTCTATTCTGGCGACTTTGTTTATCAACATCACAGGAGCATTTTATGAAAAAACTAGCCATCACACTCATTTCGACTTTACTCGTCGGTACAGCATTCGCAAAAGGCCCCGAACTAGATGTCGCCCCGCCAAAGGCGATGGCTGCTGATACGACGTCCGATACCGAAAAATGACTACTACGCGCGATGCGAAAAATGAAAAACATATTAAAGAGTTGCATGCAAAGTTGAAAATTACTGCAGCAGAAGAAAATTTATGGAGCGCCGTTGCCCAGGCAATGCGAGATAGTGTTGCGGAAATTGATAAGGCGGTGGATAAGCGGGCGTCGATGATGCATGGGGCGAGCGCGGTCGAGGAGTTAAGTGCTTACGCTGATATTGCACAAGCCCATGCTGACTCGGTAAAAAAGCTATCGATTGCTTTCGTGCCTTTGTATAAAGCGATGCCTGATGCGCAAAAAAAAGTTGCTGATGAAGTGTTTATGCAACGTGATCACGGCAAGATGATGATGATGAGAGCAAAATAAATCCGAATCACAACGAGTAATCCGATATGGAAAGAAAATCATGAAAATGAAATTAATTGCAGCCATTCTCACTCTCTGTGGTGTGGTTGCTGCGCCGGTGTCGAATGCACAGATTATCGTTGGATTTGGTTTCGATAGTTGTGGCTATCCTGGTTATTATCAAACTTGCCCTGCGTTTGGCCCACCAACTGGCGTCTATTTAGGCGGAGGTGGTTGGGGACGTGGTGCCGACTCTCGTGACGAGCACCGCGTCGAACGTCGTGGTTCATCGCATGGACGGTCGCAGCATGGTGACCGGCAAAATGGCCGTCGATAGCTTCGGACTGATCAATTTGATGACTGAACTAGCATGTGTTTCAGGGCGCTGACTTGCAGATCAGCTCAGCTTTTTCTTTTGCACGGTTATAGCGCTGTTTAGCTCTCGCTTCTGTTTTTAGCGTGGCGTTAGCGACGTCTTCTCTTGCCCAATTCACACGTAATTGTGCTTGATTACAGGCTGCTTTATGATGCTGGATCTTTTCCGCTTGTTTGGCAGAAATTTTTACCTGCTTCTCTCGTTCCCTTTCACGCTCTTGCTGCAGATGTTTTAGTTCAGCTTGGGCGTGCTTTTGTCTGTCGATCGCCGCTTTTTGTTCTTCGTTTGTCGGTGTCGCTGCTTTGATTTTTAAGGGACCAATTTGCTTTTGGTCGCCACTGCATGCAGTTTGAGTGAATTGGGTATTACCATTTTTTTCGCATTGATATACTTGAGCAGATGCGTTTGAGAGAGTATAAAACGTTGTCATGAAGACGACGATGGAAAATTTTCTATATTTTTGAATGGTAGTTTGCGTAATTTGCATCAATGTCATGCTCCTGACTTATAAGATTTTTCCTGGATTCATCAGATTATCTGGGTCGAGTGCTTTTTTTATTGATCGCATTAGTTCCAACTCAACCGGTGATTTGTACCGGATTAATTCGTCACGTTTTAATGCGCCGATGCCATGCTCTGCTGAGATGGAACCTTGGTAGCGATGTACCTCATCGTGAACTAGTTGGTTGATTTTGTCTTGCTGAAGTAAAAAAATCTGGTCTTCAACATCTGCGGGGGGCGAAATATTGTAATGAAGATTGCCATCGCCCATATGTCCAAAGCAGACTACACGTGAACCAGAGAAATATTTGTCTAGCTGTTCGCCTGCTGTCTTTATAAACGCTGGAATGGAGGAGCTTGGAATTGAAATATCATGTTTAATATTTTTACCCTCCGCTGCTTGCGCCATTGAAATATTTTCACGTAACTGCCACAAATAACTTGCTTGACTGAGTGATTCAGCAATCACTGCATCGTTAGCAATCGTTGGAGCTAATGCGCTTTCAAGAACGCGCTCCATCATTTCTCGGGCATGAATTTCAGACTCTTGGTCGGAAATTTCCACTAGTACGTAGTACGGATATTGTTTTGCAAAAGGCAACGGAATGTCTGGGAAATGCTTGTGTACTAACTCCAGACTGATCGATGAAATGAGTTCGTAAGTTGTTAAAGCCGATCCAAATGCATTACGTGCGAGGTTCAGCAAGTTTAGTGCCGATGTGGGGGATGATAGTGCTAGAAAAGCTGTCTGGATTGCTTTGGGTTTGGGGTAGAGTTTGAGTACCGCCGCAGTAATAATGCCCAGAGTTCCTTCAGCCCCAATAAACAAGTCGCGTAGATCATAACCGGTGTTATCTTTTCGTAAGCCTTTGAGTCCTTCCCAGATATCACCGTTGGCAGTGACTACCTCTACACCCAAGCATAACTCACGAGCATTTCCGTAACGCAGTACCGCCGTACCTCCGGCATTGCTAGAGAGGTTGCCGCCAATAGTGCAGGTGCCTTCAGAGGCCAGCGATAAAGGAAAGAGCCGATGATGGCTATCTGCATATTGTTGAATCTGGCTCAGGATGCAACCAGCTTCAACGGTCATCGTGTTGTTGGCAACATCAATTGCTCTAATGGCATTCAGGCGTTTTAGCGACAAAATGATTGACGTGCCAGAAGCATCAGGAATACTACCTAAAACGAGACCCGTATTGCCACCTTGTGGGACAACGCTGATTGTGAATTGCTTGCATAGCGTTACAATTGCGGCGACTTCTGAGGTCGATCCTGGGCGCACCACAGCAAGAGCGCGCCCACGAAAGCGCTGACGCCATTCGGTTTCATAGGCTAGAAGATCCGTATCATCGGTCAGAACATATTGCTCGCCAATCGCATTACGGCATCGTTGCAGAAATTCATTCATTGGTGCGTTTATGTGCTTTCGCTGCTTGCTTTAGTGGTCGCAAATAAACCAAAATTGCGGCAAAATAGGTCAAAGATAAGAGAATCTCTAGCCATGCGCAGAGCACTGAAATGCTCACTGTATCGCTATATGCGCGAACACTGCCTTCTGTAAAGTAAATCCAGATGAGCATCGATGTCCATTGCATCGTGTAGTTGTCTTTGCGTAGAACACCGCGTAAAGGCAAAAATAAGGGCAGGGCTTTCAGTACCATCCAGGAGCCGCCAGGGCGTAATGGTGCGAGCAGCGTTTCCCAAGCGATGCAAAGCATCACCAATAATACGAGTGCGCCGCACGCGATTGTATGCGCTCTTTGTAGACGAACACTGATCATGTTGTACGGTGCAGCTTTAGCGCTGTTTCAGCGAGTCGTTTACCTAAAGCGATAGCAAGTTTGCGACTATCATCCGACACTGGATTCTTACCGTCAAGGCCCGACCAATGTGTTGCGCCATAGGGACTGCCGCCAGTCGTGGTCGTCATCAGTTCTGGTTGGCCGTAAGGCAGACCTACTAATAACATGCCGTGATGGAGAAGCGGAAGCATCATTGTCAACAGCGTTGATTCTTGTCCTCCATGTAAGCTGCCCGTTGACGTAAATACACTGGCAGGTTTGCCAGTTAACGTACCGGAGAGCCAGTCTGCGGCAGTTCCATCCAGAAAATATTTCATTGCAGCTGCCATGTTGCCAAAGCGGGTTGGCGATCCTAAGGCTAGGCCGGCGCATTCTTTTAAATCCGCTAACTCGACATACGGTGCGCCATCGGTTGGGATATCTGACTCAACAGCCTCGACAGTGGTAGAAACAGCTGGGACTGTGCGTAAGCGTGCATCGCACCTAGGAACACTCTCTATGCCCTGAGCGATGAATTCGGCCATTTTTTGGGTGCTGCCATGGCGCGAATAAAATAAAACGAGAATCGTAAGCGAGGATGTATTCATAATGATTATTATATGAGACTTTTTGGGCACTCTCTAAGTAAAATAGCGGCAACTTATTTTTTTAAGAAAATTATGCGCGGATTGTCGTTGAAGCATTTACAGAATCTCTTTTTTTTCGGCCTGCAAAGGTTGCGTGAAGGAAGACTGACGCAAGTTGCTGGGAGCTTGACTTTCACGACCGTCTTAGCGCTCGTACCTATCTTGACTGTGGCGCTGGCAATTTTTACGGCATTTCCGTTGTTCAACACGTTCCGCACATCGCTTGATGCCTATTTTGTTCAGAATTTAATGCCCAAAGGGATTGCGAACACCATTCTAGGCTACCTGACCCAATTTGCGACCAAGGCGACGCGTTTATCTGCCGTGAGTGGTGTTGCATTAATGATGACAGCCGTTGCTACCATGGCTACTATTGACCGGGCTTTTAATGAAATCTGGCAAGTAAAACGATCGCGGCCTTTCGTTCAGCGGTTATTAGTATATTGGGCGATTGTCACTTTGGGGCCATTCTTAATTGGCGTCTCCATTTCGATTACTTCATACTTATTTACTGCGACCAGCGGTGTCGTTGGCGCTGTCCCTTTTATTGGGGGGGTGTTTTATACGCTGATCTCAGTTGGTTTTACTACCTGTGCTTACACATTATTGTATCTGGCTGTTCCTAACCGGGCGGTGGATTGGCATGATGCTGCTTGGGGGGGCGTATTCGCCGGTTGTGCATTTGAGGTGGCGAAGCGAGGATTTGCGATTTTTGTAACGCACTTTCCAACGTACACTATTGTCTATGGAGCGCTTGCCGCGGTACCGATTTTTCTGATCTGGATTTATTTGTCATGGTTAATCACGCTGATTGGTGCCGTCATCGCCGCCGCGTTACCGATTGTGAAGTTTGAACGTTGGTGGCATGTGCCAACACCCGGAAGTGCATTTGAGGATGCGATGCGCTTGCTTCAGGTACTCGCGCTGGCACGCAAAGAGAAAAATGATGCCGTGGTTAGTGTGGCGCAACTCCGCCTGAAGACGCGATTTGGGCTGGATGAAATCGAAGGCTTGTTGGGGCGCATGCAAGAGGCTGGCTGGGTCTCCCAAATTGTGGCAGATGTCGTTACGAAAAGTCAGTCCGTATGGTGGGCCAAAAGAAACGAGGGTGGGGAGTTATGGACATTAACTGCCAACCCAGAAAAATTGAAACTTGCGGATATCTACCGGATCTTTGTATTTGAGCCTGTTCAGGGGAGCCGCTTGTCGACGGTCGTTGAAGTGGCGATGGAATCTCAATTGCAAGAAAGTTTGGAGCAATATTTGCTTAATCACGCATTAGAAAACCAATGAAATTCAATGTAATCTCCTGCCAGGAGCTCGATGTTGGATTGCAAACTGCATGGACGCATTTATTGCAGGGTGCGCCCACTTATCAGAGTCCTTATTATCACCCAACTTATTCTTTACTGGTTGGTGAATCACGTCCTGATACCCGTATCCTGGTGATGGAAGACGCAGGTGCAGTCTGTGGTTTTCTTCCATTTCATCACAAAAGTAAGCTGGTTGCTGAGGTGGTTGGTGGCGGCCTTACTGATTATCAGGGACCAGTGTTGGCACCGCGCATGCAAATGCCGCTGACAGCAGCGTTGCGTGCGATGCGTGTCTGCTACATGGGTTTTAACCATATGCCGTCTGAGCGAGTTGAGTTTTCACCTTTTGCGTGGGAGTACAGCAAGTCACTGACTTTAAACTTAGAGGGTGGGTTTGCCGCTTATGCACAACGATTACAAGAAACACGGGATGCCTCTTTATTAAAAAAAATAGAGACTAGTGAACGAAAATTAGCTAAAAAAATAGGGCCATTACGTTTTTGCTTTGATACCCATCAACCGGAAGAATTTGCTGCGTTGTTAAAGGGGAAGTCAGATCAGTTTATTCGTACTCTTGGTCCGGCACATGATGCGTTTGCCATACCTTGGATTCGTTCAACTGTTGAGGCTATTCATCATGCAAATGCCGGTGATTTTGCGGGGGTACTTTCAACCTTGTACGCTGGAGATACTTTGATTGCAGCCCATTTTGGAATGCGTTCGGCGACGACCCTACATTATTGGTTTCCGTGGTATGAAACGGCCTTCGCTGAGTTTTCTCCTGGGTTGATACTATTGGCCTCTTGTGCGAGAGAGGCAGCATTGACAGGGGTTAACTTGATTGATTTGGGTAGGGGAGAACAGCCTTATAAACTTCGTTTTGCGACTGGTCATATAGATTTGTGTGAGGGTGCGGTATCTTCGCCTGCAATCATCAGTCGGACCCAGGCAAGTTATTCGCAATTGCGGCAAGGACTTAAAAATTCATCGATGGGTAACTATCTGCGCCAATTGAAAAATCGCCTAAAATAAATCAGAAAAACGAGACGTTAAATCATCTCGTTTTTCCATTCTGCACATGGTCTCGGTGGTGCTCTAGTGTGCTTAGTTAGTAAGCGTTCTTGTCGCCAAATACAACCTTTACTGTTCGCCATAAAATGACAAAATCAAGCCAGATAGTCCAGTGTTGTAAATAATAGAGATCGTAATCAACCCTGGCCTGCATTTTTTCTAACGTATCAGTCTCTCCACGAAGGCCATTCACCTGTGCCCATCCAGTGATGCCTGGTTTGATTTTGTGGCGGAACATATAGCCATTGACTAACTTGCGGTACAGCTCATTGTGCGCGACCGCATGTGGACGTGGTCCGACCAAGCTCATGTCACCAGTCAGAACATTAAAAAGCTGCGGTAACTCGTCCAAGGATGTTTTACGGATAAAACTGCCAAATTTCGTTACCCTGTTATCGCCTATTGTTGCCTGAATCACTGGCGTATCTTTGGGCGCCATCTTCATACTGCGGAATTTATAGACATTGATCGCTTTTCCGGCAATGCCATACCGGACCTGTTTGAAGAACACAGGACCAGGGGAGCTTAATCTGACGCCAATCGCAATGGCTAACAAAACGGGCGATAAAAGAATTAAGCCAATAAGTGCGCCACAAAAGTCAATCAGCCGCTTAGGTAGCGCAGCCAGACCGATGAAGGGTGTTTCTGCAGAAGCCAATACGGCTCTTCCCGCTAATTCGCGCAGTTGAATGCCTGGCATACCAAAAATTAAAGATTCCGGTACAAAATAAGTTGTCGCAGTGCTGTCGTATAGGATCTCCAATATTTCTGACAGTTCTTCAGGCTCTTTGGTGTTTAACCCAATAAAGACGACATCCACTTTGATTTTCCCTGTTTCTGGGTCCACAATCCAATCAACCGCGTCACTCAAATCACCAAGACGTTCCAGTTTTGCAGGCGGTCGAGAGGCATTGCGGTTATCAAAAAAACCAATGATGTCAACCGCTGCTAATGGCGAATCGCGCAAGGAGTTCACCAGATCTGCACATGCTGAGTTGGACCAAATGAGAACCGCTTTACGCCGATTGTTGGGGTTTGAATAGTATGCAGTAGCAATGCCACGAATAAGTAACGCCATCACCAACAACGAGAAGGGCGTAATGACTAGCCAGAGTAGCATGACCTTCCGAGAGAGTTGTTCTGATGTTTTATCAACGTACGCAGAGAGTAAAACCACCATAAAAACAATAAACCAACGCCATGTCAGCTTTGGTAGTAGTGAGAAGACATTCTTCTCCTGGAGCGAATTCAAAAGTCTGTGACTAGAAAAAACAATAATACTAGTCATCGCCGCAATGACAAAACGAATACCAAAAACGTCATCATCAACATGCCCAACGACACTGATAATGCTGAACAAGGTCACGCAAATGGCTGCACTAAAGGCAATGCCAGTGAGTACCGACAATAAGTGTGCCGGTTGTGACGCAGTCGTGTGGGAATGGGAGCTGAACATGATTTATCAGTTGAAAAACGTGAAGTTACCTTACTTCTTTTTTGAAGAATAAGTTTTTAATTTGCCCCAACTGCCAGCGATGTAGGTGCTCCCTGAATTCGAGATTGTCATAGCGAGGTGCGCCCTTAAGCGCTGCGCCAATGTATCCGGCGATGATCAATAGGCCCCCAATGAAAAAAGGCTTTTCGCGCATGCGGAAAACGCCAGAGGCAATAGCATACAAAGGATGGTATCCCATAAACCAGATACCTCGCCCCCAACGCAGGCGGCCGCGGTAGACATTTTTATCTGAGGAGCCCATCAAGCGATGATGCATCAATACTGCGTCAGGGTGATAAAAGCTTTTGGTATTCCAACCCTTCATTCTGGCAGTATGAACGTCAATCCCGTCCCAAAGCACTTCTTCGACAAATCCACCAATTTGTTCAAAGGCGACGCGTCGGTACAGTTTGAACTGGCCTGCGACATGTTCATCAATAATTAGTTCTTCAATGCGCTGTCCATCCTCTTCGCGGAACACTTTACCGGAAACGGCGGCTAATTTTGGATCGTTAGCAAACTCCTTGAACATCACTTCTAGGTACTTCGGGCCAAAGGACATGTCGCCGTCAAGCTTGGCAATGTACTGGTAGTCAGTGTGTTGAATTTGTGAAATGCCAAATTTAAACGCTGCAACTACGCCTCCGCCTACTTTTCGGAATCCGCGATCTGGACGCTTGACGAGACGAATGAAGTTGTATTTTTCTGCATATTCCTGCACGATCTCGGCAGTGTTGTCACGCGACCCATCATCGACAATAATCCATTCGACTGGATGTACTGTTTGCTGCACTATAGAGTCAAGCGTAAGTCGGATAAGATCTGCTTCATCGCGAACTGGGGCAATAATTACCAAAGGAACAGTGTTGACGTTTTTTACCTGATTGTTTAATGCTTCAGGGGAGTTGTTGTTATCTGCGTGCATAGTCGTCATAAGTTCTCTTTAGATTCTTTTGCGTAATGTTAACGTAGCTTAACAAGGGTGACAATTTATTAATGGTTAATTATTGTTATGTCAGAGTAATTCTCATGGCGAAATTGGCTATACTGGCTTCGTTTTGTTTCTATGACAAAAAAATATCACGGAAATGGTTGTTGCAAGATAAAATAAACTGTTTTCCTTATACGTTTTCTTATACGCTTGGTTTTCAATGATTTTTGCCGCCAGATCTAAATTAAAGCTGAAACTTCCAGGTTTTTATATCGCTGGACTGTGTTTGCTATTGTTCTCGTTTAATTTGATGGCGCAAGACGATAATCATAACCCTCCCTCGCAGTTGAAGATTGAGCAAAATTTAACAGGACTGGCTGGTGCTGTTTACTCTCCAAAAGTGGGAAACGTCGCTGTTAGTGATGCCAATCCGGATTCTGGGGAACTGCAGAATGACATCGTTGGCGAGGGCGATCAATTATTAGTAACGGTTTTTGGTCAGCCTGATTTAAGTGCCGATATTATCGTTGGTGCAAATGGTGTTGTAACCTTGCCCTTGGTAGGTACTGTAGAAGTCAAAGGAAAAACGGGTTCGGAAATCGCAGTTATTTTTGCAAACAAGCTAGAAGCGGGTCAATACTTGGTGAACCCGAAAGTGTCGGTAAAAGTTGGCCAGCAAATCAGTCGTAGTTTCTCCGTCCTTGGTGAGGTTTCGCGACCAGGTCGTTTTATTTTACAGGGTACCCTAAGTGTACTAGACGCCTTAAGTTTAGCTGGAGGTTTGACGCAGCGGGCGGATAAAACCATCAAAATTCTACGCCGCTCAAGTGTTGATGGAAAAACCGAACTGGCGCAATACGCGAGTATTCAACTTGATTTCGACAATGATAGAAATAACGGTCAGTTTACGCAGAAAGTTCTGCCAAATGACGTTCTGGTCGTTGGTCAGTTAAAGAATTTTTACGTCTATGGTGAGGTACGTCGCCCAGGGGCTTACCCGATGGAAGATGATTTGAATGTCATGCGTGTTATTTCTATCGGCGGTGGTGTGACTGATCGTGGTAGTACTTCGCGCATGGTTATTCACCGCAAATTGCCAAATGGCGAAATGAAAGAGATCGCCGCGCGCATTACCGATGTGGTGCGTCCGGGTGATGTTGTATTTATTAATGAACGCATTTTCTAAAATCACCAATGCGAAGTTCACCCACTGAATTAATTCTTTCGTTTACACAAATTGGCGCAATGCTGCGCGCAAGAAAGACGTTGATTTTTAACGTCACAGTAGCGGCAGTTGTTATTGCAGCGGTCGTTAGTCTCATTTTGCCGAAGACTTACGTAGCCAGCGCTAATATTTATATCGATTATCGGATTAATGACCCCATTAACGGGCGGCAGTTTAATCCGATGCAAGACGAAAGCTATTTGGAGACGCAGTTTGACCTTATCCGCAGTGTTCAGGTGGCTCAACGCGTGATTGAGTCGCTTCGTTTGCAAGATACTGACGATTTCCGAACTCTCGTTGCTAAATACGGAGAACAGCGCTCCCTGAGACTATTAGCTGAGTCAATTACCGAGCACGTGGAAGTTGCACCACACAAAAATAGCCGAGTTGTCGAGGTCCAATATTCGTCTCATCATCCTAAAGAAGCGAAAGACATTACTAACGCAGTCGTAAAAGCATATATCGACCTGTCCTTGGAAATGATGAATGCTCCCGCACGTGCGCGTAAGGATCAATACAATACCCAGTTAGAGACGCTGAGTCGTCAGATTGATGAGATTCAGAAAAAGTTAACCAGTTATCAGCAAGAGTTTCAAATTGTTGATGTTGATGAGCGTGCTGACCTAGAATCTCGCCAGATGAGTGCACTGAGTGCTCGCATATTGGATGTGCAACTACAACGTGTGGAAGCGCAGGCTAAAAAGCAGTCCTTGGATGGTCTTGTAAAACAAGGAAACCTGCGTTCGGATCTTCCGGAGGTCGTCGGCGCCGGTAATATTTCTGGTCTCAAAGCTGCGTTAATCGCGTTGGATGTGCAATTGGCGAATGCGCAATCAACGCTTGGGCCGCGTCATCCAAAATATATTGCTATTCAGGACGAGCGCCAGACTCTGCTGGCAAGGCTGAAGCGTGAATCATCAACAGCGGTTGATTCGATGCAATCCGTAGAAAGTCGGCTTGCTCGTCAGCAAAAGGTTATGGAGGAAGAGCTGGCAACTTATCAGAAAAAAACATTTGAGAATAAAAAACATCGTGATGTGATCAGTTCATATCAGCGTCAGCTCGATAGCGTACAAAAAATTTACAACGCTGCGATTCAGAAATTTGATGAATTGCTGATGACGAGTAATGTTGCCATTTCTGATGCGACAGTGATGCAATGGGCCGAAGTACCTGACAAACATGCCAAGCCTCTCATGAGGAATAATCTGATCTTTGGTCTGCTTGGTGGTCTCTTGTTCGGTCTGAGTCTTGCCTTTTTGCTGGAGCTATTACAACGAAGAGTTCGTTGCGCGGAAGATCTCGAGCGCGAATTTGATGTGCCAGTACTTGCTCAAATCGGTTTTGAAGAGGCACCTTCAGTCTCCGGACGCGTATAAAACAAGAGGCAAAAAAGAGAATGGCTATGTCGGAACCGGAAAACGTAGAACAAACAGCGGCCTCGCCGGTAAAAATTGGACGCTTAGGCGATCTTTTTTTGCAAAAAGGATTACTTACTTCAGAACAAGTAGAGCAAATTGCGACAGAACAGAGACAAAAAAAACTACGTTTTGGCGATGCAGCATTAAGTCTTGGTTTTTTGACCCAGGTAGAAATTGATTCTGCCCTCGGTGAGCAGTTTGGGTTTGGCTCTAAAGAGTTAATCAATGGCTCTGCGGATGAAAAATTACGTTTTTTTCATTTTCCATTCTCCAAAGAGTCTGAGGAGATCAGACGATTACGTAGCGAACTGTTATTAAAGTTCAGTTTGCAGGATCGTATTCATGTCGCGCTCGTCAGTGCCAGCCCGAATGAAGGAAAGTCTTACATGGCAGCGAGTCTGGCGATTGCTCTTTCGCAGGTCGGTCGCCGCACGCTGCTTGTTGATGCAGATTTGCGTTCTGGGGATCTTCACTCGTTATTTGCGCTCGGCGCACCAGATGGTTTGTCTTCGGTGTTAGCAGGGCGGATTGCGCTGAAAGAGGCACTCATTCCATTAATGCCAAATTTACATATTTTGCCAGCAGGTCCACGAGCACCAAACCCTCTGGAGATTTTACGTGTTCCACGTATCCGAGAATTGTTGGATGCGTGCCACGAACAGTTTGATGCGGTGATATTTGATACTTACACTTCGTCACTGGCTTCGGATGCGCAGATGGTCGCGCATCAGGTCGGATATGTTTTGCTGATGGCGCAAAAGGATACAACCTTACTTAGTGATCTCAGGCAAACGAAGAGTGATATGCAGGCGGCAGGCGTTCAGGTCATTGGTACTGTGTTCAACCAGTTTAAGTCCGCTAAAAATCAGTCTACACCAGGATTGATTGAGAGAGTAATAGCAGTGCTACGACGCGTGTTCCAGCGTCGAACTACGCGCTAGTCATCACATATGACTTCTGTTAGCGTTTGTATTTGCACTTTTCGACGGCCAGAAATGCTGCGTCGTTTATTGGCGGCAGTATTTTCTCAGAATGTATCGGGGAGTAAGCTTAACGTTGTCGTCGTCGATAACGATATTGATCAAAGTGCGTCCGAGGTGTTAGCTGAAATGTCCGCAGCCTATCCGGAACAGTTGATGTGCATTGCATTGAGCGAATCAAATATATCTCTTGCACGTAATGCGGCGATCCGCGTTGCGACTGGTGAATGGATATGCATGGTCGATGATGATGAGTATCCTGAAGCAAATTGGCTGGCAAATCTACTTCAAACTCAGAAGCAATATGAGGCAGACGTTGTATTTGCGCCTGTCATACCAGAATATGCTCTAGGTGTTCCGTCGTGGATTGTTCGTGGTGCTTATTTTGATCGACGTCGTTTACTTACCGGCACGCGTATTGATGACAAAAACGCGCGTAGTGGAAATGTATTGGTTAGACGGGCTTTACTGGAACAATTGACGCCTGCTGGGCAAGAAGGTCCTTTCGATCCCGCTTTCGGTAAAACTGGTGGGGAAGACAGCATGCTATTCAGAACGCTCGATGTTAACGGTGCAAAGATGGTGTGGTGTGATGAGGCGCCCGTCTCAGAAGTCGTGCCATTAGAACGTGCGAAGGCATCATGGTTGTTACAGCGTTCATTTAGGACGGGGCAACTGTTCATGAGAACTGAATTGGCGATGCTCTCTGGTCCTCGCGCGTGGAAATGGGGCAGTTGGCTTGCGATTAGGGCGATTGCGCAAATGCTCGTGGCTTTTGGTCTTATGCTATTGCTCGGGTTATTTGCGCCCTTAAAAGCTTTCCATTGGGCCAGGATCGGGTTTTCTCAACTTGGAAAGTTAAATCATTTTCGCGGTGTTGTTGCGCATGTTTATGGCGATACATAAATTGCTTTTTCTCTTTTTTTAATCATGAACGCAACACATCACACTCGCATTGTTGCTCTGGATGGTCTTAGAGCTGTATCGATCTTACTTGTCCTGCTTTCACATGCGTGGCTTGGGCACATTGTGCCTGGGGGGCTCGGCGTCACCATTTTTTTCTTCATTAGCGGTTTTATTATTACCCGTCTGATGATCACTGAATGGGATGAAGCCGGGCGCATCAGTATCAAAAAATTTTACTTGCGACGGGTTTTTAGACTGATGCCTGCGTTAGTTGTGTTCGTTATGATTTCCCTGTGTGTGATGCAACGTGCGGGGACACAATGGACTTGGATAGAATTAGCCTCTGTATTTTTTTACTTTGCCAATTATTTTGGTATTTTTATTGGTTTTAGTGACAGTCTATTACCTTCACCTTTGTCGATCACTTGGTCACTGGCAGTTGAAGAGCACTTTTATATGATTTTTCCATTTGTATTTTTGGGGCTGATCAGTGTGCCGAAACGGTTTTTGACCGTGATTTTTAGCTTGGTGCTCATCGTCCTAGCCTGGCGTGTTTATCTTGTTTATGGCGTTGGTCTTGAGCATTTGGTGCATTACAGAATTTATAAAGCGACGGATACGCGCGTGGATTCGATTATGTACGGTACGGGGTTTGCTATTTTGTTGGCAAGATATCCAAGAGCGATTGCTCTGCTTCAGCGACGCGAAACCCTTGTGTTCGGTGTGATGGCGATGCTCTATTCTCTGATCTCGCGTGATGAGAATTTCCGTGAATCTTATCGCTATTCATTGCAAGGGATCGCACTTGCCTGCATGTTTTCGTACTTGGTGTTGAAGGATACGTTCGCGAGTCGCTTCTTAAGTCTCGGGTTGCTCAATTATCTGGGTAAGATTAGCTATTCACTCTATCTGTATCAATGGTTGGTGTTTGCGATCATTACAGCATGGATACCGGCACTTTCTTTATCCTTGCGAATCACCATTATGATTGGTGTATCGATTGTTCTGGCAGACTTATCTTATCGATTCGTTGAACGTCCATGCTTAAATTTTGGCAGGAAATTTTTAAATTAATGGGGACTATTTTTGAATAATCTGATCGTTTTGTGCAGATAATCTCCTGTTGACAGCCGTACCGGCAACTAACGCAAAGATAAAGAAGACATTCTGAAACCCGAAACCACGGAACAGACTGCTTTCAGTAAAATTGGTTACGATGACAACCAGTAGCATCGCAGTCCAGAATGCTGACTGAATGCGGTCGCTCTGTGCCATTCTTACCAGCATGACGATTTGAGTCAACAGACATAAGATTGTCAGGGTTAGCCCAATGATGCCTTGTTCGTTCAAAATATCCATATAACCATTGTGCGACTGTAATGGTACCCAGTGCAATGCACTGATAACAAACTGTGACAAGCTGTCAGGGCCGAGCCAGAATGCGCCATAGCCTAAACCCATCACCCAATGCTTGCGAATCTCTAACCAGACCAGTTCCCAAATGGCAGTTCGACCTGTCAGATCGGAGCCTTTGTCAAAAACGTGAGCAATAGGTGACGAGACCTCGGCCCAGGTAGGGAAACGTGATTCCTGCATGAAGAATACATATAGGCCCAGAATCACAATGCATAAAAGACTGAGGAGGATGCGGGATAAGGAGTAGTCTGAGTGAATGCGTCGTTTTCTCAAAGTATGAAAGATGAGACTGGATGCAATGGCGATGATCAGACTGGTTGAACTCTTACTCATTACCAGCATGAAAAAACTGAAAAAGATGCTAATTAGCAATATTCGAATATCAATTTTTTCGATGCAGGCGCGAACTTGCCAGAGGAGGATCGATATCGCTGCCACCTGGCCTAATTCATTTTTTTGAGACAACGCGCCACGCCAAGCACCGCCTAATTGGTAATCGATCCCAATACTTGGACTGGTGATAACCATGAAGAGCGATAACACCAATATACCCATGAGTGTAAAAAGCATGCAGCGAATTAAGATATTTAAGGGTTTTGGCGACATCTGAATACTCAGACCTATCATGACAAGGCCATAGAGTTGGATTGCTCGTTTGAAGGTAACACCCGGAAGCGGGGACCAAAAACTAGATAGTAAACACCAAGTCAGTACTGCAACTAAAAAGGGATTCAATTCTCGTAGATCGGCAATCGTCACCGGGAGGTGACGATATAAAACGAAGGCCGCTACACTAATAAGTCCACCCCATTCTAGTTTAGTGGTCAACGACCCTTCCATATTTAATGCAGAGGTTCCTGAGTAATCCCAGGAAATGCCAAAAGGCAAAAGAGAGAAAATCACGAACAAAACGATCATAAGTTGAATCAGGATCATTTCACCTGAAGAAACATCAACTTTTCGCGACGCGTTTACAGTAATTTTCATTGATGGCTATATTTGATAATTGTTTGTGCGATATTCTAATGGCTTGCCTTATTAATGCGATTTATTTCATGAACTATTTTCTCGAAAACAGCAAACAGCGTATGTATTTTTGTTTGTTCGGCATGTTTTTGCTCGCACATGGTGTCGCAGCGGCTGCAAATATCGATTGGTATCCATTTGCCATCAACGAAGAACAAATGTCGAGCATCACTGATTTTAGCGGCCTCAATCATTCGCTAGGTCCAACTGATCGTTTATTTGTAAAGAATGCGCATTTTTATCGTGTTGGTAGCGATAGACAATCAAACACCAAAGACGACGTCCGCGTGCGTCTGTTTGGAATCAGTTTATCGGGGCCTGCTAATTTTCCAAAAGAAGAAGATGCATCGAAGATTGCTAAACGTCTTCGCAGCCTAGGGTTTAATGCGGTACGTTTGCATCAACTTGATTCTGTTTTGAGTGATAGCGATGATAAACCGCAGGGGATTTTAACAACAGGTGCTTATCCGACCTTTAATCCGACAGCGGTGCAGCGCCTGCGCACGTTAATTGAAGCCCTTAGGCACGAGGGGATTTATGTTAACTTGAATCTCCACGTCGGATACACGTTTCGTTATGCCGTCGATCAGGTAACACCACTTGTTCCTGGCGAAAGTATGCCATTTGCCAGTAGTCCATTGCATTTGTTTGAGCCACGGATGATTGCATTGCAAGTAGAGTATGCACAGCAACTCATACGTCGCCTGCAATTAAACAATGACCCGACGCTGGCGATGGTGGAAATTAATAATGAATCATCACTGGTCGGCGCTTGGCAGCGCAAAGAGGTTGATAGTTTGCAAGGCGAATACCAGCGTTTATTGCAAGTGCAATGGCAGCGTTGGGTGCAGCGCCAGTATGGAAGTGTAGATAAAGCTTGTCGTGTGTGGGCGAGTTGTAGCATGACCAAACAGGGGGCGGTGCTGGTCCGTCAGGAGGAGGCGCGTGCCGTCGCCTTTGGTGATGGCTGGGTTGCACGTGGCCAACAATTAGCAAAAAAAGCGCTGGCTAAAATTGACGTCGCACCACCAGCGATACTAGAACCAAAATTCAATGTGCCAGACGCTGGCCCAGAGCGTCGCGTCGTAGATTTCGTTCGTTTCTTGTCTGATATGGATTGGCAGTATTTAGACACGATGCGTCAGGCTATTCGTGCCGAAGTAGGCGATATGGTGCCATTGACTGGTACGCAAATGTACTACGGCGGCGTGATGAATGCTGACTCACAAAAGGATATGGATTATTTGGATGAGCATTTTTATGTTGATCATTATGATTTTCCGCATCAGTCTTGGGATCGCAATGACTGGAGAATGCGAGATCAATCGGCCGTTCGCGAAGGATTCGAGTCGCTCTTGAAGCGTGCGTTTTATCGGAGTCAGAAAAAACCTTTTGTGATTAGCGAGTTTAACCAAGCCTATCCAAATCGCCAAAGCGCTGAAATTATGCCGGTGATGGTTGCGATTGCTAGTGCGCAGGATTGGGATGGACTCTTTTTCTTTCACTATGCCGATGGTAATACCTGGCGCGCTTTGCCTGATAGTTTTGGTTTGAGCGGACACGCTGGTCAACTTGTTACGACGGGAATATCTGCGACGATGTTTAGACAGTTTCAGATTCCTGCTTTGCGGGAAAGTCTAACGATCCCACTCGTTCCAGAAGCCCGCCTGATGCTCGCTGCGATGGGGGAGGGAGTGAGTTCGGATGCCTATAGCGAATATTTAAAGAAGAATTTGAATATCGATGTTAAAGAGGTGTTCTTTAAACGGGTTGGTATGAACTATGCCGCACCGGTTGCTGATCTGAAGACTGCACTTAGTAAGAGTAAGTCATCAGTTGATGAGGGGAGTCTAGGTGCAATTTGGTCAGTAAATAGTGGCCGTATGGTGAGTGATCGTGATGCGCCCAACCTTACTGTAGTCGGGCAATATAGTGCCTTATTTGCGGGGTACTCGCGAATGAGCATTTCGTCTTCTTTTTCGAATTTGCTGACGCCGGTATTTTCTAAAGAAGGACGGCAATTTGGTGTGCTGTTATTAGTGACTCGGGATGCTAAACCAATCAGTAAGTCCCACCGTCTATTATTGACTTTAAGCGGTGCAACAACAGGGACGCAGCCAGATACGCTGCCTGCACGACCTAAGAATGTTGTGCCCTATTCAGGGCAGTCTGGCTGGTGGACGTTGGAACCAGATGTGTCTGGGGCAACAAAACCGTCTGGTCCAAGAGATGCAACTGGACCAGTGTGGTTGGAGCGCATCAGTGTTAATTTCTTTTATCCCTCAAGCGCAAAACGTATGCTCATCTATCCATTGGACGGTGATGGTCAGCGACTTGCCCCTGTTGCTGCAAGTGATGTTGTACGTAGCGGACAAGGTTTCAACATCACATTAAATAAGTCCTCACCGTGGTACGAAATTTTGCTCTCTGATAATGATTGAACCCTGTATTTGAAGAAAAATTATCAAATATATTTCTTCAAACATTGTTTTTCATCAAAGGCGGTGTCTCAGCAATACCTGAGGTGCCGTTTGTGGTTTTTTTTCCTCAGTTTTTTCCTCGATTTTTTTTAGAATTTCATTAAATATTTGCCTCAAGGTAATTTTTTGAGCGAAATCTACTTTATTTCTTGCAATGTGAAAACCGGTTTTTGCAATGTGAAATCCCAAGGGCATCTTGCACAAACTATTTTTCTCATTCTGAGAAAACTTATTTCGTATCGCGAAATCGCAAATTTAAGTCATTGAATATTAAGGAAAATAAATTTGTTATATGTCTTATATAAGACCTTGTTGCTCTGCAAAAAATCTCCTATTATTTATCTCAACGCAGCACACATTTCATTTGTTTTGACCACAGGAGAGAAGCATGACAACACGCGAACAACAAATAGCTGAATTGCAAAAAGACTGGGATACTAATCCACGCTGGAAAGGTATCAAGCGTAACTACACGGCAGAAGACGTCGTTCGTCTGCGTGGTTCGATCAAGGTTGAGCACACAATCGCTAAAAATGGTTCGATCAAATTATGGGATCTGGTTAACAACGAGCCGTTCATCAATGCACTTGGTGCATTGACTGGTAACCAAGCAATGCAACAGGTTAAAGCTGGTTTAAAAGCAATTTATCTGTCTGGCTGGCAGGTAGCTGGCGACGCTAACGTTGCTGGTGAAATGTACCCAGATCAATCCTTGTACCCAGCTAACTCTGTACCACTGGTTGTTAAACGTATTAACAACACATTGACACGTGCAGATCAGATTCAATGGTCCGAAGGCAAAGGCGATATCGATTACTTTGCACCAATCGTTGCTGACGCTGAAGCTGGCTTCGGTGGCGTGCTGAACGCATTTGAATTGATGAAAGCCATGATTGAAGCGGGCGCATCTGGCGTTCACTTTGAAGATCAATTGGCTTCCGTGAAAAAATGCGGTCACATGGGCGGTAAAGTGTTGGTTCCAACACGTGAAGCAGTTGAAAAATTGAATGCAGCGCGTCTGGCAGCTGACGTCATGGGCACGCCAACTGTTCTGTTGGCACGTACTGATGCTGAAGCAGCAGATTTGTTGACTTCTGATGTTGATGACAACGACAAGCCATTCTTGACTGGTGAACGTACAGTTGAAGGGTTCTACAAAACTAAACCAGGTCTGGAGCAAGCGATTTCCCGTGGTCTGGCGTATGCAGAATATGCTGACATGATCTGGTGTGAAACTGGTAAGCCTGATCTGGAATTTGCAAAAGCATTTGCGGATGCAATCCACGCTAAATTCCCAGGTAAATTGTTGTCATACAACTGCTCACCATCGTTCAACTGGAAGAAAAACCTGGACGACGCAACAATTGCTAAATTCCAAAAAGAATTGGGTAAAATGGGTTACAAGTTCCAATTCATCACTTTGGCTGGTTTCCATGCATTGAACTACGGCATGTTCAACCTGGCACACGGCTATGCACGTAACCAGATGTCTGCATTCGTTGAATTGCAAGAAGCTGAATTTGCAGCCGCAGAAAAAGGCTTTACTGCAGTTAAACATCAGCGCGAAGTTGGTACAGGTTACTTTGATGCGGTAACGCAAGTTATCCAACAAGGTCAGTCTTCGACGACAGCGTTGCATGGTTCGACAGAAGATGAACAATTCTTCGATGCGAAGAAAGTTGCGTAAGACTGAATCATTGCAGAGAACACATTTGTTGTTTCCTGTAATATAAAAGTTCTCCCGTAGCAAAACAAAAGCCGGTCTTCAGTGGAAGATCGGCTTTTGTCTTTGGATTATTTGGGATGGTCTTGCCTAGGGCGTGTTGACATTTATTTTAACCAAAGCATCGAAGCTGCAATTGCCACAAATGAAGCAAATCGTTCAGCGAGTTTGTCGTATCGCGTTGCAACCCGCCTAAATTGTTTGATGTGAGCAAAGA
>NZ_JBMPPD010000032.1:0-55854 GCF_049339825.1 Undibacterium sp. RuRC25W
GGGTGAGATGTGTGTAGTTCATTATGCAATTTCGACTGGCCGGTCAAAAAGGCACAAATGCTATCGCATCTTGCCCTCATTAACCGGTACCGTTCATAAATTGCACTTCATCCTAGAATTCGCCTTTTTTAAATTCAACGTCGTAGGCCCATCATCGTTTTATCTAAAACAAAAATACGATCCTTAACCGGGCGGCATTCATAGCGCAATCACTTTACCCGTTGATTTTTGTTGCGAACTCCGAGCAAATGACGTCTATGCAAAATACAATGTTTTTTTGTCATCGCTAACAATCGACCAACTGGCATTCTATCCCGCAGAGGGACGTAAAACAGTAACAATATATGACTTATTTACGTACTTTTACTTCCGATCGCATCCATCTACCAGGCCAAGATAAATGCGTATACGAATGAACATCTTTCAATTATGCATGGCGTATTGAGAGAACAACTGTAACTAAAATTTACAATGGTGATGATATTTTTTTTGACTTTGTATGATGAGAGGCCTATTGTAAAAGTGAACTGTTTATTTAGCGAAATAAAGGGGAATGCGCGGATGTATATAAATTGTTACCTCATGCTTGCTCGTTTTGTATAGTTCCTAAAGAGTGGCTTCTGTCATTTCTTGGGAAAATCAAATTATCAGGAGACTAAAATGCTTAGAAAGATGTTATTTGGCGTACTTTTTTTCTGTTCACCATTCTTTTTTATTTCATCCACGTTTGCAGCAGGAGAACATGGAACACAGCAAGAAGCAGCAGCCGCTGCTTTAGTAAAAAAAGCGGTCGCTTTTTTAAAAGCAAATGGTGCTGAAAAAAGTTTTGCTGCTTTTAGCGATAGTAAGGGTGAATTTGTCAAAAATGAACTTTACATCTTTGTTATCAACCGGCAAGGAAAAATGGTAGCGCACGGCATGCTACCCAAAATCATAGGCAAAGATGTCCTAGAAATGAAGGATGCAGATGGTAAGACACTGTTTAAAGACATGTTGGCCGCCACTGCGACAAAAGAAAATGCCTGGATTACTTACAAATGGCCGAATCCAAGCACCAAAAACATTGATGATAAAGCAACCTATCTTGAGCGCGTTGACGATTATGTCATTGGATGCGGTGTTTATAAGAATTCATAAACCTTGTGCATTTTTTATTTAACCTATATTGAAACGACGGTGATAACGATCTTATCCCCGTCGTTTTTATATTCTCTTCGGTGGTCGATCTCAAAACAGACAATGCGTATCTACTTAGAACAGGCTAACTAACGGCATTCTTAGCAATCAATACATCGTCAATTGGTACCGGTCTGTGAAGTAAAAATCCCTGAACATAATCGACGCCGATACCACGTAATTTCTCCAATGTTTCTTGGTTTTCTACACATTCGGCAACCGTCTGTACCCCGACAACTTTAGCGACCTCTGTAAAACAACGAACCGCTGCTTCGTTCAACGGATCATTGACCAAATCCCGAATGAACTGCCCATCAATTTTTAAGAAATCGACAGATAAGGATTTTAAATAACCAAATGAAGAGGCCCCAGCGCCAAAATCGTCTAAAGCAATCTTGATGCCGGCTGCGTGCACTTGTTCTATAAATAATGCCGCATCTGCAAGATTCGTCACTACCGCTGTTTCGGTAATTTCAATGCACACCTTCTCACAGATTGTCTGACCGGCTTGATGTATGAGTTCGATCGCCCAGCGGTGAAATGCACGATCACCGACAGATTGCCCAGAGAGATTAATACTGATATTGTCAATCGCATCTAGTGACGGTAACGCCTTAAGCCAATTAATCACATGTTTAAATACCCAACGGTCGATCCGATTTGCCAGATGAAAACGCTCGGCGGCTGGCATAAAAGCGCCTGGAGCAATAATGCTGCCATCAGTGTCTCGCATCCGTAATAAAACTTCAGCATGCAAGCCATTAGATTGCGTATTAATCGGCTCTATCTTTTGGGCATAAAGAATAAATAGGTCCTCATCCAACGCCTGACCAATACGATCTGTCCATTTCATTTCGCCATGCCTGGTTCGCATCGCCATATCGGAATCAAACCATGCATGCACGCGATTACGTCCTGCTTCTTTCGCTGCATAGCAAGAAGTATCCGCCGCCTGCATGATTGACTCCATCGTCGGCCAGCGATGATCAACTGGCACAAGGCCGATACTGGCACCAATCCGGAATCGTCTCCCCTCATGCATAAAACGGAAATTATCCATTTTCTCGCAAATTTGTTGCGCTACTCTGTGTGCAGGTTCAGCATTGCAATATTCTAGAATCACCGCAAATTCATCACCGCCCAATCTGGCGAGTGTGTCGCGCTCACGCACTGTAGAGTGCAGCAGTTTCGCCATTTGTTGTAATAGCTGATCACCAATCGTATGACCACAAGAATCGTTGACGAGCTTAAACTGATCGAGATCAATATACATTAAATAATGCTGACTACGCTCATCATGAGATTTTTGTAAAACGCGACGAAGACGCGTTTCAAATTCTGCACGGTTCACTAATCCAGTTAAGGCGTCATGCGTGGCCCGATAGCTCATTTCTCCAGAAAGGCGTCGCTGTTCCGTCACGTCATGGAACACCAGAACAACGCCCAGCATATCGCCTTTGGTGTTGCGAATAGGCGCAGCTGAATCTTCGATACCATACTCCTCACCATGACGTGAGATCAGTAAAGTATGGTTTGCAAGACCAACGATTTTTCCTTGTTCAAGGCAAACTAAAACAGGATTTGCAGTCGGTTTGCGTGTTTCTTCATTCACGACATGAAAGACGAGCCCCACTGGTTTGCCGATGGCTTCTGCCACTAACCAACCGGTCATACGTTCGGCCACCGGATTGAGCCAGGTAATCTCCCCTTTCGCATCTGTGGTAATCACGGCATCACCGATGGAACGTAAGGTGACCTCCAGCATTTCATGTTGCTCGGCCAATTCAAGATTAAGGCGACGCGCTTCAGTGACGTCCCAGTTTGCACCGACCATACGAACAGAATGTCCAATGCTATCGCGCGTGACTCTGCCAGTACTGCGTATATAACGTACACTGCCATCCGGCCAAAAGATACGAAACTCTGTGTCTAATGGCGTTGTCCCTGCGACAGCATCCTTGAGCGCCGCATCTGTTTTTTGAGCGTCATCTGGATGAACTGATTTTGTCCAAAGCTCATAGGCAGTGATTCCATCTTCGAGACTCACACCATACAACCGGTACATCCATGCGTCCCAGATCAACGTATTCGCGCTGATATCCCACTCCCAGATACCGATCCCCCCAGAATCCGTTGCTAGGGATATGCGCTCTTTCGCCTCTTGTAATGCATTCTGAGAGGCAATACGCTCGGAAACGTCTTCATGCGTACCAAACATCCATTCTGGATTGCCGTCTGCAGTCCAGGTCATCACACGGCCAAGACTACGCACCCAAACCCAATGCCCGTCACGATGCCGCATCCGAACCTCGCACTCATAATTTTTAATCTGGTCAGCGAAATGGTGATCAAGCAAAGCACCAGACATCTGCACATCATCAGGATGAAGATTATTAACCCAGCTTTGTATGGATGGAGATGGAAAGTTTTCTAAGGAATACCCAATAATCTCTACCCAACGTTCGTTAACGATGACCTCCCCGGTCTGAACATTCCATTCCCATGTTCCCATTTGGGTACTATCAACAATATGCATCAGGCGCTGATGCTGTTGCTCTAACTGATACTCAACAAGACGTCGTTGCGTCACATCCTCGATCACTACCACACTACTGTGTGACTTACCATTAGGATCATAGTCGAGCACGGCTGAAAGCAAAACATCCATCTTTTCACCGCTTTTGGTGACCATCTGATAGGGCACTTTATCGCATCGACCATGCTTGAAAAACGTAGGAAAACCAACATTTTTTGCGTACTCTCTCGATTCTGGTGTCAAAAAATCGGAGGAATAACATCCCAATACTTCTTCGCGTTCGTATCCCAGTTTTGATAACCAAGTATCGCTGACTGCGAGCAGTCGCCCCTCCATATCAATGGAATGTAACATCGCCGGTGTGGCCTGATATAACTGACGTAAATGACTCTCACTGTATTGCAATGCTTTAGTAGCGCGTTTGTATTGATGTAATGCGCGCCGCCCTTCAAGTGCCGCCGCTGCCGCAAGCGCTAAGTTTTTTAAAATCTCGCGCTGTTTTTCATCGAGTTCTCGCGGTTGACGATCAATCACGCATAGCGTACCGACCCGATTACCATCACGTAAAACAATCGGTACGCCGGCATAAAAGCGAAAGCCGGACTGTCCCGCAACCAGAGGATTGTCGGCAAACCGCTCATCAGATGACGCGTCCGAAATTTCAAACAGCTCACTTCCAAGAATCGCATGTGCGCAAAATGCAATATCTCTTGGTGTTTCGGAAATACCAGAAAGTCCGATATTCGCCTTAAACCACTGTCGCTCAATATCGATCAAACTAATCAGTGAAATTGGCACGCCACAGATAGATGATGCAATATTCACTAACGCATCAAATTCTATTTCAGGCGATGAATCGAGAACTTCGAGCGCGTGCAGGGCCGCGATACGCTCCTTCTCATTTTGGGGCAATGGTGCTGAATTCATTTGCTTTCAACTCCGGCTAAATTCTCAACGTAAGCAACATCATTCGTCATCAGACGTCAACACTATTCCCAGCACGGTTTGATGGATTACATTTTTAATGCAAAATGAAACCTGGCAAAAGACTGCTCAAGAACAATTGGGGCACCGATAGTAATGAAAAAAACAAAACCAAAAGGCAACAAAAAAGCGAGTTTTATTTTGTGTAGAATAAAGAGTAGCAGAAGTCACTGGCTTCCATCTATTCTCTTGTGAAAAATAGATGGAAATCGAGCCAAATAGATCGCAAACAAGATCTGCCAGAAACATCCCAGTGCATGAGACGCCACAATGCTGCAGATCTGAACAATACTTAGTGAGTATCTGTATGTTGCTTTTTTAATTTTACGATACTGACGGCGACGGCGGCACAGATAAGCAATGCACCGGCCAGACGAATCACGTTTTCTGGATTGCCATCCAACCAGCGATGATAAATAAGCGGTAACGTGAAAATTTGTATAATCATCGGGATGACGATGAACATATTAAAAATTCCCATATACACACCAGTACGATGTGCAGGAATGCAGTCAGCAAGCATCACGTAAGGATTACCCATGATGCTGGCCCAGGCAAGACCAACGCCCAGCATAGGAATGTACAACAGTGCAGGAGTATGGATATCAGGCAAACTCAACATCGCTATACCGGCCAGTAACAGACAAATAGCATGCGTCACTTTCGGGCCAAAACGGCGCACGAATGGCACCAAGGCGAACGCGGCAATGAAAGCAACAAAGTTGTAGAAAGCACCGATTTGACCATTCAACAGCCCCGCATCACGAAAACCATCCGTAGCAGGATCATCCGTACCGAATATGCTGCGCCCCAGTGACAAGACAATGTACTGCCAGTAGCAAAACATCGCATACCATTGAAACAATTTAACCAAGGCAAGTTGTTTCATGGTGAGCGGCATTTCTTTCACCGCCAGAATAATCTCATCCGCCGTAGCACGCCAGCCCGTTGGTTGGCTTTTTATCTCAGCAATTTGTTCCGGATCCAATGGGAGCTCAGGCGTAGTCTTCAGGCTCCAGAGTATGCTGGCAATAGAAAAGACGGCACCGATCAAAAACGCGGTGATGACAATATACGGAATATGATTGGCATTAACAGCATTGCTATTCATGCCAAAGGCGACCAACAATGAAGGCGTCAAATAGGCAAGCGTCTGACCAAGCCCCGTACAAGCACTTTGCGTCAGGAATCCAGCGGCATGCTGCTCCGACCGCAACCGGTCACTGACGTACGCGCGATAAGGCTCCATCGTGACATTATTTGCTGCATCCAGAATCCATAAAATGCTCGCTGCCATCCACAAACTCGAACTGAATGGCATGATAAGAAGTCCGAGACTACAAATTAAGGCGCCAATCAGAAAGTAAGGCGTGCGACGCCCCCAACGACTGACAGTCCGGTCACTCATTGCACCAATGATAGGCTGTACAATCAAACCAGTAACGGGCCCAGCGAGCCATAGATACGGCAGACTTGCCTCATCGGCTCCCAAGTATTTATAGATCGGACTCATGCTACTTTGCTGTAATCCAAAACTAAATTGCAAGCCAAAAAATCCAATGTTCATGTTCAAAATTTGCCAGAACGAAAGCCATGGTTTTTTGCTGCCGGAACTTCCGATTGGTGCATGATTCATGATGTCATTGTCCGATGAGTGGCATTGGAAGGTACCAGCCAATATTGTGACCAAGGTGCTATCGCTATCTGATCGCTGAACATCTGTTGCGTCAGCAAATCCTCCCAATCATGCGCTCGAAGTGATGGAGTCAATAAGTCTTCTTGCTTCAGATAGCAAACATGATCTGAAAAATTACCTACAAAAATGACTGGGTGGTGATCGCTACCACGCACAAAAGCCAGCACTTCTGGTTGCGCGCAAGAAAGCAAATGGCGCGGCTGATGCGCAGCCAACTGCGGTAAGGTCCGACGGGCTTGCAGCAACTGAGACAGCCCCGCAAACATGGCACCACTGTTAGTGGTACGATCCAAACGATCTACATATAATGGCTCTTGCCAGTGTGGACGGTGCAGCCAACGGCTGTCCAGGGACTGTGAAGGAATCAGCTGGTAATCGACATCATTCTCCTGCGCCAATTCATCCCCCATATAAATAAACGGCATCCCACCAAAGCATAAACTGAGTCCATACAAAAGCAAGAGGCGATCAATAGCAGAAGTCTGATCTTGGTTACTGAAACGATCGCAACCTGTCAACGCTGCTGCCATCCCTACGCTACCGTGAACTGCTTCCGGATCACTCGTCTGAAAACTCGCGCCGCGGGCAAAACTATTCCCTTCGCCAGCAAAAAACTGAGCGACAGCCGCTAAGCGACTTTGTACATCCTGCGAGCTAAGACGTGCTTCTGGTCGCAATACATTCCAGCCAATATCATCATGACAGCGGACGTACGTGAGCCAACTAGTGTTGGGTGGTAAGGGTGGCGTGGCGCGGATTACGTCTTGCATGAGCGTCGTATTTTGCTCCGCGAGCGAAAGCCAACTGGCAGCCATCAGGGTGCTGTGATAGGCCATGTGACATTCTGCATGTGCGCCATCTGGGCTGCCCAGATAAGCGGGTAAATCAGCCGTTGGAACAATCGCCTCCGCTTTGAGTAACACGCCTGGCGCAGCAATATCAATCATGTGGCGTATCGCCTTTAACAGTATATGCGTCTCTTGTTGATTCATGCAGTTCGTACCAAGGCGCTTCCATAAGAATGCCGTTGAATCCAGCCGGAATACCTCCACACCGCGATTCGCCAGTTCCAGCATAGCGATCACCATATCGGCAAACACGGCAGGATTGCCATAGTTCAAATCCCATTGATAAGGATAAAAGGTCGTCCAGACCCAAGACTTCATCGCTTCGTTGTAACTAAAATTACCGGGGGCAACTTGCGGAAAAACCTGTCCCAGATTCGCTTCATAGGCATCGGGTAACTGACGATCAGGGAAGTGGTAAAAATAATCTTGGTAATGCGAATCTCCAGCCTGTGCTGCACTTGCCCACGGGTGATCGTCGGCAACGTGATTTAAAATAAAATCAGAACACAGACTGATTCCGGCGCGACGCAACGCCTGCGTTAATTGCTCCAGATCAAGCATCGTTCCCAGCGCAGGTTCAACTTCATCAAAGGCGGAAACTGCAAATCCCCCATCGTTTTCACCTGCGCGGGCTTTCAAAAAAGGTAGTAAATGCAGATAAGTGACACCCATTTCTTTCAGATGCGGGATCCGCCGCATGACCCCTTGTAAATCACCACCAAAACGGTCGACGTACGCACAATAGGCCAGCATATGTTCATCGCAAAACCAGTCCGGATGTTGCTCACGCTTCAGATCCAATGCGATTAATGAGGGTGACCGATGTCGGATCGTTTCTGACAACCGAGAGAAGAGTTGTTGTAACCAAAGATGAAAAGCATCTGGATCATCAAAAGCACTAGCGTACACCGATTCAAGACTTGCTAACAGATCTGCCGAACGTGTACTAAAACGAGCTGCCACAATCCCTTGTAATGAATCTGGCAATGTCGTTGATAACGCTTGCAAACAACTATGTTGGAGGGATTTGAAATCCATCGTGAATCACATTTCAAAAAATAAGATGCACCGGAAAAATGGCTCTCCCTACCACCTCAGCAGCAAGGAGAGCCGAAACACACGGGTAAAGGTGTTTGTTTATGTTCACCTAAGAACAATGGCCTGAGCGATGCACAAAAACGCGTTGTCATTCAATACCGACGTCTCGTTTGTTGTGCAGCTATTGCGAAGAATTATCCAACAAAAGAAAATTCTTTGCAATCGATTGCAAGTACGCACCGCAGCAATTACCCGCAAACCAACAAGTCAGCGCAAGAACACTGCATCAACCAAGAGAGAATGCACCAACAAAAGCAAAATTCGATCAACAAAACGTTCCATTAAAACAACATTAGTCCACAATACACGTTAAAATGTGGCGATGCAGCATGATTTAATCAAACAAAATCCGCTAAAAATTCAAATTACATCATCACAAGAGGAATTTTATGCAAACGTTTGTAATTCTACTGTTTCCCCTTTAATAACTCTGCGTTCGCTCCCGAACAGACGATGCAGTGCCATTCGTTGATGATTCATCTCAGAGAAAAAAGCGGGGAGCCAACGGATGTCGCATAACAACATCATCACTATTTCTACCCCGCGTGACCTGTCAGACCGGATTGGTTTTCTGGCGACCATCATTGCATCGTTTGCGCTGTGCGCGTGCGCCTCCTCAACGATGCAGCCACCTAAGCCACTTTCATTTGCGATACCAACTACTTGGTCTGATCCAACAGTCGTTGGTCAAGACACGCTGGTTCAGTGGTGGACGAGGTTTCATGATCCGGTACTCGATACCCTGGTGAATCAGTCACTCAACAACAACCTGAGTATAAAGACAGCACAGACTGCGCTGCGTCAGGCCTGGGCACTGCGTGACATTGCAGCGGCAGCACTCTTCCCAACACTGGACGGATCTGCTTCGGCACAACGTAATAGAATCAGTGGCACTGGAAGCAGCAATTTATTTCAGGTCGACGCCACTGCAAATTGGGCGCCCGATATCTTTGGTGCCGCACGCAGCGGGCGCAATGCTGCCGAGGATGCCGCATTATCGAGCAAGGCCAGTCTCGGCGACACGCAAGTCATGATAACAGCGGAAGTAGGTCTGACTTATATCAGCCTACGTGACAGTCAGGCACGATTTAGCATTGCACAACAAAACCTCACCAATCAGGAAGAGACGCTACGCATTACACAGTGGCGCCAACAAGCAGGATTTCTGAGCATCCTTGAAGTAGAACAGGCACGCACCGCAGTTGAACAAACCAGGGCACAGTTACCCCTGTTGCAAATAGCGATCAAACAAAACCAGCATGCACTGGCACTACTGACTGGTCAGCCACCACAAATGCTGGAAACGATCTTATCAGCAGCCCAACCCGTGCCAAAGACTGAAGGTGAACTAGCATTGACCATACCGACAGAAACTCTGCGCCAGCGTGCCGATATCAGGGCTGCCGAATACACCGTTTTAGCAGCGAGGGAGCGAACCAATCAGGCCGAAGCCGCACGCCTTCCGAGCTTTTCTCTGGGTGGATCAATCGGCCTGAGTGCATTAACAGCGGGCATGCTTACCGATGGATCTTCGTTGGTGAGCGCTCTGATTGCTGGAATCAGCCTGCCGATTTTTGATGGCGGGGCAAAACGTGCTCAGGTGAGTCTGCAGCAGGCAGCGTTTGATCAAGCACAATTGGCCTATGAAACTGCCGTACTGACAGCACTTTCCGACGTAGAAAATGCACTACTGGCATTGCGCAATGATAGTCAACGCTTTCAAAGCCTGAGGGTTGCAAGCGAGTCAGCCGCCACCGCATCGCATCTGGCAAACCAGCGTTACAGCAGCGGACTTATTGATTTTCAGGTGGTACTGCAAACCCAGCTTACCCAACTAGCCACACAGGATGCCCTTGCCAGTGCAAACGCCGTCGTCAGCAGCGATCAAATTCGACTTTACAAGGCACTTGGCGGCGGATGGCAAGCCGACAGCGAGAAGGATAGTGCAACAAACGCGTCGTCTGAAACACCAACTAAAAATAAGTCTACTCTGATCGCAACGCCATGAAACCATCCGACCCTGTTATTGACCCGTTGCCTCATGATGCTTTGCTCTTGGCAGCCCCACCCGAGATCAGAGCGGTACCCACGATCACACCGTCCTCAGTTGCCCCTGCACCTGATGCCGCAGCTAACGACCCAGCCACAAAGGATATAAGCACGCTACTTGCCGAGCCAAGCTTAAAATCCTGGTATCGTCGCCCACTAGTCTGGTTCGGCACACTGCTTGTTTTGCTCATTGCTGGCTTCATCTGGTGGTGGATGGCACGTCATGCCCAAAACGCGCTGCCTGTTTATAACACCCAGCCTGTCGCGCGTGGCAACATCACATTGACCGTAACTGCCAACGGCACGCTGCAGCCTATCCGTTCAATTAATATCGGCAGCGAACTATCAGGCACCGTGCTCAAGGTCAATGTGGATGTCAATGATCAGGTCAGAAAAGGGGATGCGCTGCTAGTGCTCGATCCTGCCAAACTGAATGACCAGATCCTACGTTCCACGGCCACGTTGGATGCGGCCAAGTCCAAGGTAGCGCAAACGACGGCGACTGTCAGAGAAGCCACTGCATCCTTGAACCGGCTCAATGAGGTCTCTATCCTCTCTGCGGGTAAGGTACCATCCAAAGCTGAACTAGATACCGGTCGCGCCACACTGGACCGGGCAACAGCCGACGATCTCAGTGCACAAGCAAGCGTGAATGATGCAAAAGCCGCCCTCTCCACTGACCAGATTACGCTGTCCAAGGCATCCATCAAAGCACCGGCCGACGGCATTATTTTGACCCGCACGGTCGATCCAGGCAACGCAGTAGCAGCCTCGTTACAAGCAGTCACCCTGTTCACTTTAGCTGACGATCTGAGCAAATTGCGTCTGTGGGTGTATGTCGATGAAGCCGACGTGGGGGCGGTCAAGGTAGGGCAACATGCTACGTTTACCGTCAGCGCCTATCTGAGTCGACAATTTCCGGCCAAAATCACCCGTGTCGGCTTTGGCTCGACCATCACTGACGCCGTTGTCACCTATCTGACTTATCTCGATGTCGACAATGCCGATATGAGCTTGCGGCCAGGAATGACCGCCACCGCATCGATTATCGCCGCACAGCGTAATAACGTGATGCTCGTACCAAATACAGCACTACGCTTCATGCCAGGCACCACAGCAGCGGCAACCAAAACCGGCATGGCATCGAGCCTGATTCCGCATATTCCAGGCAACACCGGCCGCAAGTCTGCTGCCACCGGCGCCAGCACAGCACTGGCAAAACAAGTATGGATCCTACGCGACAAAACAGCGGTTGCCGTCGCGGTCACACCTGGTATCAGCGATGGTCATATGACCGAAATCACTGGCGGTGATTTGCAGCTTGGCATGCTCGTCATCACCGATCAACAAAGTACGAAGGTCAAATGAGCGCCATGACTATGCCACTCATTAGCCTTCGCGGCGTGACTAAACGCTATGGCAGCGGTGCCACCGAATTAATGGCATTAAAAGGGATTGATCTCGACATTCAGGCCGGAGAATTTGTCGCCATCAGTGGTCCTAGCGGGTCTGGAAAATCAACGGTGATGAATATTCTGGGCTGCCTCGATACCCCTAGCAGCGGGCAATACCTGTTCAAAGGAGCACACGTTGAAGCGCTATCGCGCGATCAACGGGCACGTTTGCGCCGCCAGTATCTGGGCTTTGTCTTTCAGGGCTTTAATCTGTTGGCACGTACCTCTGCCCAAGAAAACGTTGAACTACCGCTGTTATATCGTGGTGATAGTGCCAGCTCTCGCCGTGCCGCTGCCAGCGTGGCGTTGCAATCAGTAGGACTGGGTGGCTGGGAACACCACATGCCATCCGAGCTATCTGGTGGTCAGCAGCAGCGGGTAGCGATCGCGCGCGCCATTGTCACTACGCCAGATGTGGTACTGGCTGACGAGCCCACCGGCAATCTCGATACTCAACGCAGCCATGAAATCATGGGACTGCTCGTGGCACTCAATCGGGATCATGGCATCACCGTGCTGATGGTGACGCATGAACCTGACATGGCAGCCTACGCGCGGCGGATGGTGAATTTCGTTGATGGACGCATCGCCAAAGATGAAATCAATCCGCATCCTGTCACTGCAGCGCCGCAAACGATGAATCCCAACGAAAGCACCTGATGCTGTTTTCTGTGTTCATCCTTGCACTACGCTCGGTACAGCGCAACCTGCTGCGATCTTTCCTGACTATTTTGGGCATCGTGATTGGTGTGTCTGCTGTCATTACCATGGTCACGCTCGGCAATGGTGCAACGCAGGCAATCAATACGCAAATCTCTAGTCTGGGAGCGAACTTACTCATTGTGAGTCCTGGTCAGCGCGGTCCCGGTGGCGGTGGCTCGGGAGCAGGTAGTGCCGGCATACCTCACTTTACTGATGCGGACGCAGACGCCATTGCTGCGCAAATCGGTGGCGTGGCCCAAGTCGCGCCGTTAGGGCGAGCCAGCGTGACCGTCATCGCCAATGGTCGCAACTGGATTACCAGCGTGTCTGGCAGCACCAACGAATGGTTTAAAACTGGCAACTGGAATCTGGCCAGCGGCCGCGAATTCGATCCCGATGAACAACGCGCCGGTTCGGCCGTGTGCATCATCGGTGAAACGGTACGCCGAGAAATCTTTGGCGGTACCCCCGGAAAAACAGGCTTAGGAGAATTATTGCGCGTCAAACAATTCTCATGCAACGTCATCGGCATTTTAGGTAGCAAGGGGCAGAGCGGCATGGGGGATCAAGATGACACCGTCGTGGTGCCGTTAAATACGCTACAGCGCCGCGTTACAGGCTCACACCGAGTCGATATGCTCATGGTCTCTATGCAAGAAAATGCCGATAGTGCGCCACTCAAAGCGAGTCTGCGCCAGCTCATGCGCGAGCGCCGCAAGCTGGCAGAACATGACGATGACAATTTCAATATCTTCGACACGCAACAGCTCGCTGAAACACTGTCCAGTACCATGGGTGTTCTGACCAGTCTCCTTGGTGCAGTGGCCGCAGTCAGCCTGCTGGTGGGCGGTATCGGGATTATGAACATCATGCTCGTGAGCGTGACCGAACGTACCCGCGAAATCGGACTACGGCTCGCGGTAGGCGCGTTAGAAGATGAGGTACTGTTGCAGTTTCTGATTGAGGCGATGGTACTTTCCGCATTGGGCGGTTTAGTCGGCGTGATCATCGCGACGATCGCGTCGTATTTTCTGGCGGGTCTGATGAATGTACCCTATACGTTCGACCCCACCATCAATCTTCTTTCACTGGTATTTTCAGCAGGCATCGGTGTTCTTTTTGGTTATTTCCCTGCACGCAATGCTGCCCGTATGGATCCGATCGTCGCTTTACGCCACGAGTAACTTTCGTCCTCACCTCAAGGTGGAACTTGCGTACTGGTGGCGCGGATGAATTGGTGACAAAACACAAGGATGCTACTGACAGCGACAATCGTCAGACACAGGTACCCAACCGGTGGTGTACTAAACCTGAACAAAGAGCTCATGAATGGCACATACAATGATACCCCTAACATCAGCAACGCAAGCGCAACGACACTCCACAGCGCCGTATTACGTAAGCGAACCGATGCCAGTATGGACAATGTCCATGAGCGATTGATAACAATCAGCCAGATATCACCGACAATCATCCCACTAAACGTCAGCGCCCTCGCCTGCGCAACCGCCAGCCCCGCCTCTTGTGCCAGCAGATACACTGCCAGCAACACCACAAACAAAATCACCCCCTGCTTTAAACCTAACATCAACAGTTCGGCGTTGAATATTTTTTGATCGGTGCGCCGCGGTGATCGTTTCATGACGTCGGCCTCTTCTGGCTCTGCCTCAAAAACGATAGAACAAGTGGGATCAATCATCAGTTCAAAAAAGACGATATGCACTGGCAGTAAAATCAGTGGCCATCCCATCATGACCGGCAACATCGACATGCCTGCAATCGGAATATGCGCACCGACTAAGAACACAACTGCCTTGCGGATATTATCGACAATACGGCGCCCGAGCCTGACGGCAGCGACGAGAGCACCAAAATCATCATCCAAGAGCACCAACGCGGCCGACTCACGCGCGACGTCAGTACCGCGTAGCCCCATCGCAATGCCAACATGCGCAGCCTTCAGTGCAGGCGCATCGTTGACGCCATCACCAGTCATGGCGACCACTTCACCACTCGCCTCGAAGGCTGTGACCAGACGTAATTTTTGTTCAGGCTGTATGCGGCAAAATACATTCGTCTGTGCCAACCGCTTTTGCAGTTCAGTATCATCCAGCGTATCGAGATCGGTGCCTGTAATAACGCCACTGTCATGAACAATGCCGCATTGTTGAGCGATATTCATTGCCGTCGCAGGATAATCCCCCGTCATCATCACGACACGAATTCCCGCTGCATGGCATTGTGATATAGCTGTCTTAACGCCGAGCCGCAACGGGTCTGCTAGCGCGATCAGTCCAAGAAATTTAAAATCAAAATCATGCTGAATCGCTGGCAGTGCATGCTGCTTAAAGCTCGCCTTGGCGACGGCAAGTACACGTAATCCCTGACTGGCTACACGATCGACCTGTGCGTTAATGCGCTGTATCTCATCGCTTGGCAAATGACACAAATCAATGATCGCTTCAGGCGCTCCCTTGGCAGCGATCACATAGTCAACCCTGTCTGGCGAATGCCAGACGCGCGACATTGCCAGCAGTTGCGGAGACAACGGATATTCTTCCACCAGTGTCCAGAGATCATGAATATGCTCAGTACCCGCCAACGTGGCGTGCCCGGCTTCCTGAATAGCCTTTTCCATCGGATCAAAAGGATCACGTTGGCTAGACAGCATAGAAAATTCCAGCGTCTCATGAAACGTCTCCGGAAAATCTAAGGGCAATGTAACCGATGAATCACCAAAAATATAAACCTGCTCCCCCACCGCGATCTGTGCCAATGCCATGCGGTTTTGCGTTAACGTCCCCGTCTTATCAACGCATAGCACCGTTGCCGCGCCCAACATTTCAATGGCAGAAATACGGCGTGTCAGGACCTGTTTTCTGGCAATCCGCCATGCGCCAAGTCCAAGAAAAATCGTCAAAATCAATGGCAATTCAGCAGGCAATAGTGCCATCGCCATAGTCAAACCAGCCAGAATTCCGTTAAGCCAGTCACCACGGGTAACGCCATACCAGATCGTCAGTACAAAGACCAGAACGATGCTAAATACAGAAATGACGCTCACCGCATGCGCCGTCTCATTTTGCAAATGACTCGGTTCCGTTTCAAGCGTCACCAAAGCTTTTCCAATACCGCCGAGGATTGTTTTTTCACCGGTCGCCTCGACCTGCGCCTTACCTTTTCCCTGCACCACGAGCGTACCAGAATAGAGATAAGGTTGATCCTCACCGCCAGGTGGTGCAAATCTGGCGACTGCATCACTCCCCTTCGCCTTGCGCACAGGCACGGACTCGCCGCTTAATAAGGACTCATCAATCGTCATGCCCTGAGTGTCGATCAAAAAGAGATCAGCCGGCACACGATCACCTTCCGCTAGAAACACGATGTCGCCTCGCACAACCTCGTGACCTGGTATGCGCTGTTGTTTCCCATCCCGTAACACCAACACACGCGGACTAGACAAATCACGCAATGCCTCCAGCGCACGTTCGCTCTTGCGTTCCTGCACAAAACTCATGGCCATGACAATCACAACCGATCCCAACAAGATAGAAGCGTCCTGTCTGCTACCTAACACCAGATAAATACTGCCACACGCAATGAGGAGAATAAACATCGGTTCACGCACGATACCCCATGCAATCCCCAATACCGACCGCGGCCTGGCAGTCGGCAACGTGTTCCCGCCATCACTCAACAGCCGACGCTGCGCTTCTGCGGCGCTAAGGCCAGTCGGTAAATTCGTCGTCTCTGACATACGGTTCCCGTCCATGTTAAGTTCTCGGAGACGCATACGCTATGCACATCAACATGATGCGTCTGTGCACTACCGCGCTGTTAGGTTTACCTGAAATCCTTGCGCAATGGTTGCAACATGTCACCGCCTAGCAAGGCTCAGGGCTATCGCAAGCGGCGGATTGTCGTGAGCATCAATTAAATGACTCCACATTTCATGGCTGGATTTCAGGTTCCGTCGCATTAACTTTTAAAAAGACAAGTTTAAGCCGTTACGACTTTTTATATTATCGCTGGACGGACTAAGCCTGCCAATACATAAAACTGGTCTGCAAATGACATGTTCTCACATCCGACCAGGTTCAGTTGTCCTTTGCGTAGCATATGCATGAGCTCAATGCCCGCCAGAATATTTCTGGCAGCACGAAATGACGTGAATCCAAGCATCGGACGTGTCATACGCTTGATCGCACGATGGTCTTGTTCAACCATATTATTGAGATATTTGACTTGCCGTACAACGATGCTCAGTCCCTTGTCTTCGATGATCTGATCAATCGCTGCTTTATTTGCACCGCTCTTATCCATGGCGATTTTATCTGGTAGACCGTTGTTATGTACGGCTTTGTCGAAGAAGCGCATGGCCGCTGCCTTGTCACGCGGAAATCGACGGTTTGTCCCTCTTTGTCGACGGCACGATACAAGTATTTCCATTGCCCATTGATTTTGATATAGGTTTCATCCATTCTCCAGCTGCTACCAACAGGGCGTTGATATTTTCTGAATGTTTTTTCGATCAGAGGCAGAAACCGGATTGCCCAGCGGTTGATGGAAGAATGATCGACAAAGGCGCCACGTTCTTGCATCATTTCTTCGAGATGGCGGTAGCTGAGTGGGTAAGCTGCATACCAACGAATACAGACGACTATCATTTCTAATGGAAAGCGCATTCGTTTCGTATCAAGCATGGCTGAGCATCAATTTTAAAAAGGTGCTGAGCATAACCGATTTCGCTTTTTAAAAGTTAATGCGACGGAACCAGAAATCCAACGCCAAAGGTCTTAATGGTCTTTTCCGTGCTGTTCCCGCCACGCGGCGAGCTCTAATGGTCGGATGCCGAAACGTACTGCATTACCAGCATGCAGTGTCTTGAATTCTGCAAGTGCCAATCTGATGAAATGATCCTTGTCAGCATCCGTCACAGTAGCTGGTGTTCTAGCACGTAACGTTGCATCCGTGGCGACCTCATCACTGCGAACGATGGCTGCAACAACTTCAGTCAATGCCTGTCGATAACGTAGACGGAAAATGTCTGGCGGCACAAGATTTTGTTTGACGGCAACATACTGCTGACAAGAACGTTCATAAGCCCAGACGAAAACATCGCGCAGAAGTTCGATGCGGTTTAATTCATATACACCGATCATGGCATCCACGTAGGCCTGTTGCGGCACGTCGATAAAAGACAGCGGACACAGGTTGTGACGGATGAAGGGGATATTCGCAGCAAGTCGAGATACCCGCTTGTTCACATCTTCAAAAGGTTGCAGGTAGGGCAAATGCACCATGAGGAAGAACGCTTGCTCGAATGGATCGTTGATTTCCGCAGCCATCTGGATGACGATGCCAAATAATTCTTCAAGTCGCTGAGGTAAGGCGACGGGCAAATACACGCTCCCACCGATCTCCACCGCGCGGCTACGAATGCGTCCGCAAGCGGACGGATCGGCCATCAAGCCATCAGACAGAAATGCGTGCAACGCAATGATAGTGTCCGTGGTCAGGTTCGCATGTTCAGGATCCCGCACCAAATATTCGATGGCACCCTTGTGATTGAGGATCATCTGGGTTTCGAGTGCATCCTTACCTTCGGCAGCCTGGCCGAACTCGATCAGCCGCTCTGTATCAAGTCGGCTGTAGGTGTTGCCTTCCAGTTGCGAAGATGCCCAGGACAGGTCGATCAATAAGCGACCCAGAATGTCGCGGGCAAAGGTGCCAGCAGGTGTCTGGTCTGCCGGTGAGCGGCCCAGAACGTGTAGCTGATCTCGCAAACTTTGCGGCAGGTACGCGGTTTGATTGGGGTGATATTGCTCAAGAAATTCCAACTTATAGCCGACTGGAGAACGTAGCTGACGAGGTTGGCGGACATAAGCTTTAATCTCTTCGCCCTCCGGTGACGTAGGTACATAAACTTCGGACGATGCCTGATCCTTAGCATTTGCATGCTCTTGGACTGATGCTTCGACGATCCGCGGGGTGCGGAGGTAGCGCAATGCACGGCTTTCTCCGCTGGTTTGGACACGGCCTTGCTCTATGAGTAAGGCCAGTCTTCGCTGCATGGTGCGCCGCGGCATGTTACCGCCGGTGGCTTGTAAGAGTGCATCTATGCCAACACCTTTTTGGTGTAAGGAAATCAGTTCGACGAGTTGGTCTAACTCTTGAGGCGGGATTGATTTTGGCATTTTTATCTCTAGTTATTGCTAGCACAGCCATTATCGCGCCAAATAAAGTGGCGCGCAAATGAATTTGTGCCACTTTTCGTGCCAAATAGATGTCGTGAAAAGCGTTTTTGTGTGCACTCATGCTTGAACGTGAGAGTTGCATTGCTTTGCAAGCCTGACGCTGGCTAAGTCCAAGCTCTTGCAGTTGTTTGACGAAATCCCGTTTCTGGTTCGGGGTTAGCGCCTTAAACCGATCACCTCTTTGAACGCATGGTTCTCTAACGACAAATCAGCAACCATCATTTTGAGCTTACGATTCTCTGCCTCCAGGTCTTCGAGGCGCTTTACGTCGGCGGCTTCCATACCGCCATATTTAGATTTCCATTGGCACTATGGTCCTGCTCAAATGAGCAGTTCATAATTAGCGCCCTCATCGATAAACCCTCATAAAAAGTACTTTATGATCTATAATACACTTTTAATGAGGGGATTAGCGTATGCCTAAAAAGCTCTTGAACGTGGATACGGTGCCAACTTTGGTACGAGAGCGCCTAAACACGTGGGGGCGCTGTATTCACACGCAACGCTTACGTCAACGCATTACGGCCGCCGACTTGTGTGTACGAATGAGTATTTCTGAGGCTACCTTGCGCCGCATGGAGCGAGGCGACCCAGGTACAGCTGCTGGCGCTTACCTCGCTGCATTGTTGATTTTGGGCGTGTTTGAGGATGCTACACCTGCGCTAGTACCCGCCCTGTGGTCCGACTCTCCCCAACGTAGAGTAAAGCTCAGCCAACAAGAACGAGGAGGCAAAGTAGATGCTGAATACTTCTAAGCCCTTATTCATTTATTTGCAACGTCCAGACAACGGAGAGTGGATCACGGTCGGACGCTATCTTGCTGGCCCCGTCGCAAGCTCGGGTAGATTCAAGTACGCCCCCAGTTATGTCGATGCGGGTCACACGTGGGCGATTGACCCGGTCAACTTGCCTTTCCGGCCGGAGGACGAGCGGCCAGCGACACGCTACAATGGTCTGCACGATGTCCTGCGAGATGCTTGTCCAGATTCATGGGGTCAGGCGCTGCTTCGGCGCGAGCACAATCTGCCAGAAGACACACCTTTGGCACGCTATCTGATTTTGGCCAATAACGCTGACCGGTGGGGCGCGCTCGCCGTAGGCACAAAATCTACCCCTTCGGTGGCGCAGCTTTCCTACCCTAAGTTATTCCAGCTACCGCTGCTGGTGCAAGAACTGGCAGCTATGAGCGCGCAACGGCCAGCAGTCGACGTCCGACTTCGTCGCCGCTTAGTACAGACTGCCAGTGTAGGGGGCGCTCGCCCCAAGGCGACCTTGCGCGACAATGAGGGGAAGTACTGGCTGGTCAAGCCTAGAATCCCCAGCGATATTGCTGACATACCTTGCCTGGAACATGTAGGCCAACAATGGGGGGCGGCGAGTGGTTTGGATTTCGCGGCCACTGTTCTGCATCCTGCCGCCGAGGGAACCAGTGCGGTGCGCGTGCTGCGCTACGACCGAATTGGAGACCGGCGCTTAATGTGTGTTAGCGCAGCTTCGCTGCTACAGGCAGAGTATCCAGACAAGATAACGCAAACAGACCTTTGGAGCTATCCGCGTCTAGCGGAGGAACTGCGCATCATCGGTGCTCCTGTGGAAGACCGGCGCGAGCTGTTTGGGAGAATGGTCTTTAATGCAGTGTGCGGAAATGATGATGACCATGTCCGAAATCATGCAGTCGTGTACCAACACGAGCAACGACGCTGGCGTCTGGCACCGGCTTTCGATGTCGTACCGAATCCGGTTGAGACACCGCGGACATTGACGCTGCAGCTGTCAACCGGGCGTTTCGATATTTCTCGCTCGACAGTACTGGCCGACGCCCATCGTTTTGGTTTCGACAGCAGTGACGAGGCTAGTCGCTATCTTGATACACTACTGAAGCGTATCAGTAAGGGTTTTAACCAGGTTGCTCACTGGCTGGAGCCCGAATGGCAGGAGATGCTGCGCACGCGTATGCGGGAGAACATTGCGCTCCTGGAGACCTAAGGTCGTTGGGTTAACTGGGCGATAGGTGGGGTTATTTAGCGCTTACCCTTCATTTAACGATTTCGAGCATGATTGAATACGAAAAAAAAAATCGCCAACGGCTATCTACTTCTGGAAATATACATTTTTTGAAAAACGCATAATACAACTACGTCTTTTCTTGTTTACATTTCAGCTTACTAGGTAATGCAAAAATCAAACAATGATCAAAAAAATGTAAATAAGAAAAATGTCCTGTAAATCATAGACTTACAGGACATAGTTTACAGAATCAGCTCTACTGGGTCTCAGAACGGAATATCATCGTCCATATCGGAGAAGTTCGGCGCAGGACGGGAAGCTGGGGCTTGTTGGCGTGGTGCTGGAGCCGCTTGGCGTGGTGCAGGGGCCGGTGCGCCGCCGTAGCCGCTGTCGTCCATTGGTGCGCCGCCACCCATACCTGGACGGCCGCCTAGCATTTGCATGCTGTCAGCTTTGATGTCAGTCGCGTATTTTTCGACGCCGTCTTTGTCGGTGTATTTACGGGTACGCAGGCTGCCTTCGACGTAAACTTGTGAACCTTTTTTCAGGTACTGCCCAGCGATTTCAGCCAATTTGCCGAAGAACGTGATGCGGTGCCATTCGGTTTGTTCTTTTTTCTCGCCGGTTGATTTGTCTTTCCAGCTATCTGTTGTTGCGACTGTGATGCTGGTCATTGCGTCACCACTTGGCATATAGCGTGTTTCCGGATCGCGGCCCAAATTGCCAACGATAATAACTTTATTGACGGATGCCATGGTTTTCTCCTGTTTTCCTGATTATTTCCAATTAATAGTGGTCATAGCCATCCGAAGCAAAATGGTCCCTGCGAACCTTGTGGTGCGGGAATTATTTTGGGGCGGCGCTATGGTAATGTGCGGTTTTAGACCTCTTGCACCGTCTGGCGAGCAGAGCGACGGGGTATTTCCGGCATGTTGTACGCGATTATAAGCCAGATAAGTGTTAATCCAGAACACAAACCGAAGATGGCGGGACCACTTGCCATCTTGCTCATCAAGCCGCCGGCAGCGGCACCAGAGGCAATGCCAAGGGCCTGTAAAGTGTTATAGACGCCCAGCGCTGCACCTTTGGCGGCCGGTGGCGCGATTCTGGAAACCAGCGATGGTTGGCTGGCTTCGAGGGTATTGAACGCAATAAAGAAACCAAATAACAAGGCAATGAGCGCCACCGGATGCTCTAATAATTGCCAAAAACCAATTTGCACTAATAGTAAGGTTGCAATTGCAATCAGAAACACTTGTTTCATTTTTGCGTACTTTTCGCCAACAATAATTGCGGGCAACATTGCAACAAACGACACCAGCATGACGGGCAAATACACTTTCCAATGACTTGCCAATGGAATCTCGGCGACGCGCACTAAGGCTGCTGGCACAACAACAAACATGGCCATTTGTGCGAAGTGCAACACATAAACACCAAAGTTGAGGCGCATTAATTCACGGTTGGTTAATACAGTAGCGAATGGGACCCGTTCAACCGGCAACGGCGGCGCATCGGGAGTTACCCATAGCAGGACCGCGATGGCCACTACCCCTGCTACGGCCATCATCACAAACATTGCAGGCATCCCGACGGTTTCAAAGAGCACGGGCGCAATCACCATTGCCAGTGCAAAAGTGATACCGATCGAGCCACCGACCATCGCCATGGCTTTGGTGCGGTGTTCTTCGCGGGTACTGTCGGCAATTAACGCGGTAATTGCTGCGGAGATGGCACCAAGACCCTGAATGCCGCGTCCAAGCATGATGCCAAGTAGGCTGCTGGACTCGGCACAAATCAAAGCACCAATGACAAACATCACCATACCTGCAATGATGACGGGTTTGCGTCCGAGACGATCCGAGGCCATGCCAAGTGGGATTTGAAAAAATGCCTGAACCAGACTGAACATACCGAGCGCCATGCCGACTAATAGCGGATTATCCCCACCACTGAGTCTTCTTGCATAAATAGCAAAAACTGGCGATAAAATGAATAATCCCAGCATGCGCAAAGCAAAGATCGCCGCTAGCGAAGCACTGGAACGAATTTCGGCACGGCTCATGCCGGTTTTTTCGTCCTGAACATCGGAGGCATTCGTGTAATTTGTTGCCAAAGTCATATTTAAAACCTGGTTGTGCAAGGTAATTTGATGAAAGCACAGAGGAGTCTGCGGTAATTTTCAAAAAACCGTTATAGTAGCAGGTTGATTGCCCCTGCCAACATTCGGATCAGACTGAGATCAAGCTCACTTTATACTCACGTAATATAGAGTAGCCACTCAGTCAATACTCGGTTAAAACTCAGTTCAAAAACGCAGTACAAAACTCAGTTCAAAATAATATGACAACACGACCAAAAGCCGTAAAAGCCACGCCAGCAAACAAACCAGCTGAAATTGAGTTTGGTGCAGATGATATCGCACTCATGCAAAAACGCGAGTTGATTAGGATCAGAGGTGCGCGAACTCATAACCTGAAAAACATCAATCTTGACTTGCCGCGCAATAAACTGGTCGTGATTACGGGTTTATCCGGCTCGGGTAAGTCATCACTGGCGTTTGATACCTTGTATGCGGAAGGCCAGCGGCGCTACGTGGAATCACTGTCTGCTTATGCGCGACAATTTTTGCAGTTAATGGAAAAACCGGACGTCGATTTGATTGAAGGTTTGTCGCCAGCGATTTCTATCGAGCAAAAAGCCACCTCGCACAACCCGCGCTCGACGGTCGGTACCGTCACAGAAATTCATGACTATCTGCGTTTGCTCTATGCCCGCGTTGGTACCCCCTATTGCCCAGATCATCCCGAAAACCCGTTAGCAGCGCAATCTGTCTCGCAGATGGTGGATGCCGTGCTGGCAATGCCGGAAGACACCAAACTAATGATCCTTGCACCTGTGGTTGCGAATCGCAAAGGTGAACACGTCGATTTGTTTGAACAAATGCAGGCACAAGGTTTTATCCGCTTCCGTGTACAGAGTGGTACCCACGACGCCAAGATCTATGAAGTCGACGACCTGCCAAAATTAAAGAAAACCGAAAAACACACGATTGATGTCGTGGTTGATCGTGTCAAAGTAAGAGAAGACATCAAGCAACGTCTGGCAGAGTCGTTTGAAACCTGCCTGCGTATCGCCAATGGCCGTGCGCTGATCGTCGACATGGATAGCAAACACGAACAACTGTTTTCTAATAAGTTTGCCTGCCCGACGTGCGGCTATTCGCTGCAAGAATTAGAGCCACGCTTGTTCTCGTTCAACAATCCTATGGGCGCCTGTCCGGAATGTGACGGTCTGGGACACATTGAATTCTTTGATCCTAAGCGGATCGTCGCGTTCCCTAACCTGTCGCTCGCCAGTGGTGCGGTCAAAGGCTGGGATCGTCGTAATCAGTTCTATTTCCAGATGTTGTCGAATCTGGCCGCCTTTTTTGACTTTGATATCGATACGCCGTTTGAACAATTACCAGAATCCGCGCAACAAATCATTTTGTTCGGCTCCGGTAAGCAGTTGATTCCATTTACGTATATCAATGAAAAAGGCCGCGCGGTCGTCAAAGAACACACCTTTGAAGGCGTGGTGAATAATTTACAGCGCCGCTACCGCGAGACGGATTCGATGGCGGTCAAAGAAGAGTTGGCAAAATTTATTAATGAAAAACAATGCCCGTCCTGCGATGGTGCGCGTCTGCGTATCGAAGCGCGTTATGTGAAGGTCGGTACAGGCAAACAAGAAAAAGCAATTTACGATATCAGCGCCATGCCGCTACGTGAAACGCTACATTTCTTTGAACACCTGACATTACATGGCGCAAAACGCGACATCGCTGATCGTATTGTCAAAGAAATTGCGTCCCGCCTAACGTTCTTAAATAATGTTGGTTTGGATTATCTGTCCCTGGACCGTAGCGCAGACACATTGTCAGGCGGTGAGGCGCAGCGGATTCGTTTGGCATCACAAATTGGCTCTGGTCTGACGGGCGTGATGTATGTGTTGGATGAACCTTCCATCGGTCTGCATCAGCGTGATAATGACCGTCTGATTGATACGCTCAAACATTTGCGTGACATCGGCAATAGCGTGCTGGTGGTTGAACATGATGAGGATGCGATCCGCTGTGCGGACTATGTTGTTGATATGGGTTTGGGCGCAGGTGTGCACGGCGGTGAAATCATTGCACAGGGAACACTTACCGATATCATGAAAAGCGAGCGCTCTCTGACGGCGCAATACCTGAGCGGCGCGCTGGAAATCGCCGTGCCGCAACAGCGGACCGTCAGCAATCCCGAGAAGCAACTCGTGATCGCGGGTGCGCGTGGCAATAACCTCAAAAACGTGACGATGCATTTACCCGTTGGTCTGCTGACGTGTGTGACGGGTGTTTCTGGCTCTGGTAAATCAACGCTCGTCAATGACACGCTGTACCATGTCGCAGCACGTCACTTGTACGGTTCACAAACAGAGCCAGCCACATTTGATCATGTCAGTGGTCTAGAGCATTTTGATAAAGTCATCTCTGTCGATCAGGCACCAATCGGTCGTACACCACGTTCTAACCCAGCCACCTATACGGGACTGTTCACACCAATCCGGGATTTATTTGCGACGGTGCCGATGGCAAAAGAACGTGGCTACAGTGCCGGACGTTTCTCGTTTAACGTTAAAGGTGGTCGCTGCGAAGCGTGTCAGGGTGATGGTGTGATTAAGGTTGAGATGCACTTCCTGCCGGACGTGTACGTGCCTTGTGACGTCTGCCATGGCAAACGCTATAACCGTGAAACACTGGAAGTACAGTATAAAGGGAAAAACATTCATCAGATCCTCGAAATGACGGTCGAAGATGCACATGAATTCTTTAAACCGGTGCCAATCATCGCCCGTAAATTACACACCTTGCTTGATGTGGGTCTGGGTTACATCCGTCTGGGTCAGAGTGCGACCACACTCTCTGGTGGTGAGGCGCAACGCGTGAAGTTATCGCTCGAATTATCGAAGCGTGATACCGGCCGCACGTTGTATATTCTGGACGAGCCGACCACGGGTCTGCATTTCCATGATATTGCCCTGTTGCTCAAGGTAATCCATCGCTTGCGTGACCAAGGTAATACGCTGGTGATCATTGAACATAATCTGGACGTGATCAAAACCGCGGACTGGCTCATTGATCTCGGGCCTGAAGGCGGTGCTGGTGGGGGCTTGATTATTGCCACCGGAACACCAGAACAAGTTGCGGCAAATAGCGACAGCGTAACAGGTAAATATCTGTTGCCTCTTTTAAAAAAGCATCAGCACTAAGCTTTATTCAAGCAATGGGATGGATGCGCGGTTGTGCAGACATCCTGCGTTAATTAGTTAAATCAACATGTCTATTCGTTTGATAGTAGGGCTCGGTAATCCCGGCCCAGAATATGAGCAAACCCGCCACAACGCGGGATTTTGGCTGGTGGATCAGTTTCCAGTCAGTTTGCAACGCGATAAAAATTTTAATGCCCTTGTGGGTAAAACTCGCATCGGCGGTAGCGAAGTCTGGCTACTGGAGCCGCAGACGTATATGAATCGCTCCGGCCAATCGGTGGGTGCACTCTGCCGCTTTTATAAAATCAATCCTGATGAAGTTCTGGTAGTGCATGATGAACTCGATATCATGCCGGGCATCGCCAAACTCAAAAAAGGCGGTTCCTCTGGTGGGCATAACGGCTTGAAAGATATTACCGCCGCCTTGGGCACGCAGGATTACTGGCGTCTACGGATCGGCATTGGTCATCCACGGACGCTGAATCTGCAACAAGGGGTCGCAGATTTTGTATTGCATCGTCCGCGCAAAGAAGAGCAACCCTTGATCGATGAGGCAATTGCCAAAAGTATGGATATTTTACCGTTGCTCACTGAAGGTAAGTTTCCGGAAGCCATGATGCAATTACACACCGCCAAATGATGCACTACGCAAGAACAACGCAAGAGTAGCTTTTGCGTTGTTTTTTCTTTGCTCTGATTTTTATTTTCGCTGATTAAATTTCTATCTATGCCTTCAGCACTACAGATTCACGTTGGAAAAACCGCCTATGCTCACCTACAACAGCATGGCTTACGCGCGCAGGATGTCGCTGTCATACCCGCTGCGGCAGGCGGTCCGAAAGGTCTGATCTTGCAGGCGATTGACCAATGGCTGTTTGGGGAGTGGCTACCGTCGGCGCCGCGTGAGCGCAGCCTGATCGGTGCATCGATTGGATCGTGGCGAATGGCGGCGGCCAGTTGTGCTGACCCGGTAGCAGCATTTCAGCGTTTGGGCGATTTGTATTGCGAACAAAGTTATCCAGAAAAACCCAGCGCCAACTACGTCACCACCGAAATCCAGGGTCTGCTCAAGGCATTTATTGGTGGCTACGAAAAAGAAATCGTCCATCAACCGCTGCATCGTTTGCATTTGATGACAAACCGCGGTCGTGGCATGCTCAATGTTCCCAGTTCAGAAACCAAAGCCAAGTTGGGCTTTGTAGCGGCGACCTTTGCAAATCTGGCTTCACGTTCCCGACTGGCGAAGCATCTGGACCGTGTTGTGATCGGTGATACTCGAGATCCCTTAGTCTGGTTAAAAGATAAATTCGATCTCTTTGATACCCAGTTCTGTGCATTAGGTGAAGACAATCTGACGCCCGCATTATTAGCTTCGGGCACCTTACCGTTGATCATGGAACCGGTCAGAAATATTCCACATGCGCCACCGGGTACTTACTGGGATGGTGGCATCATTGATTATCATCTGGCGCTACCGTATTCGCGCCTGAATGAGAAAAATACCAATACCAATACCAAGAGTGAGTTAGTTTTATATCCGCATTTTACAGATCACATTATTCCCGGCTGGCTTGATAAGTCCTTGCCGTGGCGTCGCGCCCATGCAGGTCAGCATCGTAGCTGGCTAGACAATGTGATCATGGTGTCGCCATCAAAAGATTTTCTAAAAACACTGCCACGCGGTAAGCTACCTGACCGTAAAGACTTTTTTTATTACGGCACCAATCACCAAGAACGCATTCAGGCATGGCAAACCGCGATCGCCGAAAGCGCCCGTCTGCGCGACGAGCTGATTACCTTTATCGACAAACCGGATCTGCAAAAAGTACAGCTTTTCTACTGATGATGTTGCGGTCGCGTTGAGGCAGGGTTACTCATCGGAAGATTCTGACGTTTCCGGTCCGGTTTGTACGGGTGGCACGGGTGGTACATTGCGACCACGTTGGATCAGCGCTTGTCGCAACATGTATTCAACCTGCGCATTAGCACTGCGCAATTCTTGCGCAGCCAGCCGTTCAATCTCTGCCCACAAGGCAGGATCGATACGTAAAGGAAATGATTTTTTACCCGGGCTGGCCATATTTATTTCGCTCACCGTGGCTTTAGTTATAAAGGGTACCTGTATTCACAACAGGCTGTGTCTCTTTATCGGAGCACAACACCACCAATAAATTACTGACCATCGCTGCTTTACGCTCATCATCGAGTTCGACAATTTTACGCTCCGATAAACTCTGCAAAGCAGCCTCAACCATTGTCACGGCACCGTGCACGATTTTTTTGCGGGCGCTGATAATCGCTTCGGCTTGCTGACGGCGCAGCATCACTTGGGCGATTTCAGCGGCGTAAGCGAGATGCGTTAATTTAGCATCTTCCACTTCCACACCCGCCGCGGCAAAGCGTAGATGTAACTCAGCGCGTAAAGCGCCAGCAACAATGTCGACACCTGCCCGTAATGTTGTCTCGTGCTCAGCCAGATCTTCGCCATCATCGTAGGCGTATTGCGCCGCCAAGTGGCGGATAGCAGCTTCTGCCTGTACATTCACAAAACGGTCGTAATCATCGACGTTATAAACCGCCAATGCCGTATCCTGCACGCGCCATACGATCGCCGCGCCGATTTCAATTGGGTTACCGCGCTTGTCGTTCACTTTCAACGGTGCGGTGTTCATGGTGCGCGCACGTAAGCTGATTTTGCGATTGCCATAAAACGGGTTCACCCAGCGCAGCCCTTCGCTGCGATCAGTACCTTGATAACCACCAAACAAGGTTAATAAGGCGGCCTCATTGGGCTGCAGCATGTAAAAGCCTTTTAAAATAAAGAGCCCCGCCACAATCATTACAACCCGTAAAACTACCGCCGACATACGCGGCTCTTCGGTTTGCTGAGATAGCTGCACAAAGAGATACACGGCTCCGCCCAGCAACGCCAATGCGATAAAGAACATGACATAACCATTCCAGGAGATCAGGTTACGCTCTCTCAGCAGCACGCGTTGATTGCTCGCTCTGTGTGCGGTTTGTTCAGAAACTTTATTCACGGTACTCATGGTTACTCCAATAAGAATTGAAATTCTGGTTTTTATTCTTCAACTAGCAGGCTGTTTTACCGACTTAAACGATCTCACGATGAAATCACAGTGATATCACTTTAGGATAAAATTCGGGTAAATCAAGATCAGCTTCACTTCGGTTGCTGACATGCGTTCCAACCAATAAGGGCTATCACGGACATCGTCCCCTTTTAATAGAGCGATAGGTTAAGCTAGCGCGCTATTCTGAAAAAATAATTATTTCTTATGAAAAACCGTATCCGCACCGAAGCCGCCGCTCTATGGCAAATCGCTTGGCCCGTTTTAATTGGCCAACTTGCGACGGTTGGCATGGGCGTCTCCGATGTGGCAATGACCGGCCATCTGAGCGCCGAAGAATTGGCGGCCGTCTCAATAGGCGCCTCACTGTGGTCGATCATTTTGGTCACCGTCATGGGCACGATGATGGCGGTCAATGCAGTGATTGCGCATGAAGTCGGCGCCAATAACCTCGATAAAGTGCCCCATACCATGCGACAAGCGGTGTGGATGGGCGGTGGTGTCGGTCTGATTGCCTGCCTCATTCTCAATACAGCAACGCTGATTTTTAATCATCTGCATATTGATCCGGTCGTCAATCAAAAGGCATCGCAATTTGTGCATGTAATCAGTGTAGGCTTGCCAGCATTCGCGATATACCGAGCGTTGTATGGCTATACCACCAGTTTGAACGAAACTAAGCCAGTCATGATGATTGCGCTGGGCGGCCTTGGCTTTAATATCATCATCAACTGGATTTTTATTTATGGTCATTTAGGCATGCCGCAACTGGGTGCGACTGGTTGCGCCGTCGCGACAGGCTTAGGGTTGTGGCTGATGCTAGCGGCGATGCTGCTCTGGATGCGCCATGCCGACGTCTATCGCACAACGTACCCATTTACCCGTACTGAAGGTCCGGTGTGGTATGAAATCCGTTCGATGCTAAAACTTGGCCTGCCAATCGGCGTTACCTATTTTGCGGAGGTGTCGGCGTTTGGTGCGGTCGGTCTGCTCGTCGCCCGCTTTGGTGTTATCCCCGTCTCGGCCAATCAGATTGCGCTGAATTTTTCATCGTTGGTGTTTATGGTGCCGCTGAGTATAGGCATTGCCCTCACCACCCGCGTTGGACAGGCGCTCGGCGAGGGCGATACCCTGCGGGCGCGTTTTGTGTCCTGGGTCGGGGTTGGTATCGGGCTCGCGTTTGCGATCATCTCTGCCAGTTTTATTACGGTGTTCCGTGACGTCATTGCGGCAGCGTACACCACTGACCCCGAAGTCCAGAAAATGACCGCTCATTTATTACTGTTCGCCGCCATTTTTCAGTTATCCGACGCCGCACAGGTCACAACCGCCTGCGCTATCCGTGGCTATAAAGTGACCCGCACGCCAATGCTGATCCATTTAATGGCGTTTTATGGTTTCGCTTTGCCTATTGGCTGCTTGCTTGGTTTGGCGCCAGCGTGGATGCCATGGCATCCGGCAACACCAATGGCGGCAGAAGGATTTTGGATCGGTCTAGTGCTTGGTCTGACCGTCGCGGGCGGCTTACTACTGGCTTATTTGCAGCGAATCAGCAGTAGGCGAGTCAGATGAGGTGCTAATTCCGGTAAAATAGCGGGTTAATTGAATTTAATCGGCTATTTTTTGCCTGCCTGGTGCCTCTCTGACTCACCTGACAGGCATATTTATCGTGCGCACTAAGGCGTACAAGGATATATTATGAGTCTCAAATGCGGCATCGTCGGCCTGCCTAACGTCGGCAAATCTACTTTATTTAATGCACTGACAAAAGCGGGCATTCCGGCAGAAAATTATCCCTTTTGCACGATCGAACCGAACGTCGGTATCGTTGAAGTACCTGATCCACGCTTAAAGCAGCTGTCTGACATTGTCAAACCAGAACGTATTCAGAACGCCATCGTAGAATTTGTGGATATCGCTGGTCTAGTCGCAGGCGCTTCCAAAGGCGAAGGTCTTGGCAATCAGTTCCTTGCACACATCCGTGAGACAGATGCGATCGTCAACGTGGTTCGCTGCTTTGAAGATGACAACGTGATCCACGTTGCTGGTAAAGTCAGCCCACTCGATGATATCGAAGTCATCCAGACTGAATTAGCGCTGGCAGATATGGGCAGCGTTGAAAAAGCGATCCATCGCGAAAACAAAAAAGCACGTTCCGGTGACAAAGATGCAGCAAAGTTGGTTGCGCTCTTAGAACGTATCATGCCAGCACTGAACGATGCCAAGCCAGTCCGCGCATTAGGTCTGGACGCAGAAGAAATGGCATTGATCAAGCCTCTGTGCCTGATCACTGCCAAACCAGCCATGTACGTTGCGAACGTCTCTGACTCTGGCTTTACCAATAACCCATTGCTTGACCAGTTGACCGCGTTTGCTGCTGCACAAAACGCACCTATCGTTGCGATCTGCGCCGCCATTGAGTCTGAAATCGCTGATCTGGATGATGCTGATAAGACCGACTTCCTGACCGATATGGGCATGGAAGAACCAGGCCTCGACCGTCTGATCCGCGCTGCCTTCAAATTGCTGGGTCTGCAAACCTACTTCACAGCAGGCGTCAAAGAAGTGCGCGCTTGGACCATCCACGTCGGTGATACTGCACCGCAAGCGGCTGGTGTCATCCACACGGATTTTGAGCGTGGATTCATCCGTGCACAAACCATCGCATTTGAAGATTACATCGCATTCAAAGGTGAAGCAGGTGCTAAAGAAGCGGGCAAAATGCGCGCTGAAGGTAAAGAGTATGTCGTTAAAGATGGCGACGTATTGAACTTCTTGTTTAACGTTTAAATATCTGGGATCAATTCAGGGCATCAATTCGGTTGATCACATCATTGATTTTGTTGCTCTGTCAGCAGACTAAACCCTGCACTATAAAAAAAGCCGCGATATGAGAAAACTCCATCGCGGCTTTTTTACGTCATCATTTGCTTACTCAACTCAACCGCATCACCAGGATCGTTCAGTATTTCTGTACGCAAAATGACTGATATTATTTTTTTGGCTTGTCATTAATATCGTGACCATTCACTTTTTTGACGCCGTTCGTGTAATCGAAGACGACACTTAACTGATCTTGCTCTTCTTTGATCATGTCAGCAGCAATCAGCGCTTGCAAACCAGCGTTGGTTTGTTGTTCTGCATTGGGACCAGGTTTTATCGCACTGACCAGTTTGGTGATTTTGAGTGCCAGTGCTTTTGGCATGGTCAACTCAACATGCGCAGCAATTTTTTTCTGCAGCAGACTAACGCTAGTCATATCAGATTTCTTCGCGTTGTCGAGCCACACCGCACCTTTCAGTGACGCTTTGAGTGACTGATAGACGACGGACAGATCTTTGATTTCAAATCTGGACGTTGGAGAAATCACTGGTAATAATTTTGTACTGAATAATTTATGCGAGTCTGCCAATTGCTTTTCCATCGTTGGCTGATTCTTACTCAGTTCAACAGCCGACTTCATGAAGTCGGCTGCAGCAGCTTCATTCAAGTTCAGCAAACTGTAATCAAAATGAATAGGACCAACAGTCTGATCAGCAACCTGCATTTCGCCGATGCTTGTTGTCACCGCCATCGTCAACTTCGTACCTACCTGTGATATATCGGAAGTCAACTCAACGTGATGTGCTTTCACACCTTTATCAGGATGACCAACAAAAAAACTGAGTTCAGAAATGACGAATTGTCCTTTTCCTATCGCCAGATGATGCTGATTGTAAGTCGAGTCCTGCACAATATGCACTTGCTTTAATTCGAAGCCGGCATTGTCTCCAAAACGCTGACTGAAATAAGGCCAATCAGCGACAGTATTGAAATGCTTCAGATCCTTGCTGTAACGTACCCGACCGATCAACGGTTCCCAACGGCTCTGGTTATCCGATTGCGCGTCTTTATAATCCAAGGCCTGCAATAAAAACATCATGTCAACGCCACCAGCAGCGTTGTCTTGTAAATTGATATGCAAAGGAGTCGCGTTGCCAAACATTTCTTTAAAATTGGCTTGGGTCGCATCGGAAAACTGAAAATCCACCAACCGGTTCAGGCCAGCCTTGGTCACTGGCTTGAGCACATAGGGCATCAACATTTCTTTTGTGACTGGCTCATAAACGCGCCATATCGGCATTCTTTTGATGAGATTGTGTATTTCTGCTTGATTAGGCACAGTCGCTGGGGTACCTGTTTGTTGCTCAGATGCTGGTGCTGCTTTTGCTGCGGGTACGGGTTCTAGTGCTACTGCTGGTGCTGCTGTCGTTTGCGGCATCGCGTCTACAGGCAGATTGACGATCAACGTGGCGCAAACGGCGATAAACAGAATGGATTTTTTCATATAATTTGTCAGGTTCAACGTCAGCCAGATATTCTAATCTGAAATATTGTTGTCAATATATATATTTCATAAGTTAATGTACTGTACCAGATCAAAAATAACTTCAATACAAACGCGCATTGATTTTCAGCCTTAGTAGAGTAACTATTTGTCATATCACGCGTGATCTTGGTGCCGATGTAGTATTGAACGTCACAGACTCTTATTTCTTCTTGTTGTTACAAATCGCGAATGCCGTAAACTATCTCTGCGTCTGTTGTCGTTTGCATTAAAATAGCGACCACTATCCGAATGACAACAACAGATCTTGACAGGACCTGGCATGCCACGTATTACCGAGCTGACGCTCTATCCCATTAAATCTTGTGCTGGTATTGCCGTTACCGAGGCGACGATAACTGAAGCTGGATTGCGTTTGGGGCTGGTTAACGACAGAGAGTGGATGCTGGTCGATCTCCATGGACAATTTATCAGCCAGCGCGAATATCCGCAGATGGCACGAATCCGTTGCATGATCGGCGCGCAACATTTACAAGTGGATGCGCCGGACATGGCGTCACTCTATTTGCCACTACATTACGATAGCACGGCCAACAAGCTGCCAGTGGTGATCTGGGAGTATGCGTTAAATGCCGACGATTGTGGAGACCACGCAGCAGCATGGTTCAGTCAATGCCTTGGAACGTCTTGCAGACTAGTACGTTTCTCAGCGCAGGCGCAACGCTTTGCCAATACCAAATGGACCGGTACGACAATGGCACCGACACGTTTTTCTGACGGTTATCCACTCCTCGTCATCTCTCAGGCATCTCTCGATGATCTCAATCAGAGGTCAGTCAACCAAGGACGAGCTCCGGTTCCGATGAACCGCTTCCGACCCAATATTGTGTTTGATGGCGTTGACGCCTTTGAAGAAGATTATGCAGAAAGCTTTGCGATTCGTAATCGGATACAATTACGCCCAGTCAAACCTTGCCCGCGCTGTCCTATGCCTGCTGTTGATCAGGAGACTGGTATTGCAGGGGAAAATCCTGTCGATATTTTGCAAGCCTATCGTTCGAATCCCCTCGTCGATGGTGAAATTACTTTCGGTATGAACGTCATTCTTGAAAGTGGCATTGGCGCAACAATTGCTGTCGGAGACGAGGTCGAGATAGCTATTGCCTTTTGATACCACATAGATTAGCTTGCATGTCTGCACCTGTGCAATTTGAGAGAAATTGATGACCGGTACTGTCCCCTTTTCAGCTTCACATCCTTCGCAATTATCAGTGCAGGATGAGTTACGCATGGAAAACCGCCTATTGCGCGCACGGCTGGAGGAGATTCTGGAACATGCTCATCGCAATCAAAATATTATGGAACGGCACCAAAAGTTTGAGCTGCAGATCATTGGTGCAAGTCATTTTCGTGAGTTAATTACCAGTGTATTCAGCTCGCTCGCTACGACCTCTGAGCTCGATGTCGTTAATCTGATTCTTCTTGATCCACGACAGGAATTGCAACAGATGTTGCACGATTTACGCATCAATTTGCGTGAGTTTCCACATATGCTGTTTGTGCGATCGGAGCGCGAGTTACAAACACCCAGTATCAGCACAACAAAACCCGTGCTAGGTCCCTACCAGCGTCATCTGTATGAACAATTTTTTCGTAGCTACAGCAAAAAGCCTGCGAGTGTGGCCTTGATTCCGCTGATACGGCAGGGACGTCTGATCGGCTATCTGAATCTTGGCAGCTACTCGATTGATCGTTTTTTGCCAACGATGGCAACTGACTTTATTGAGCGGCTTGGTTCGATCATTGCGATCTGCCTTGAAAACGTCATTAACAATGAACGTCTCACCTATATCGGTTTAACTGATCCGCTGACCAACGTCAGCAACCGCCGCTACGTCGAACAACGCACGTTGGAAGAAATCGGTCGTGCCCGTCGTCAGGGTTATGGTATCGCCTGTATGTATCTCGATATTGATTTTTTTAAGAAAATTAATGATCAGTATGGGCATCAGGGCGGCGATGATGTGTTGTGTGAGGTTGCACGTCGTATCAAAGCTGAATTGCGTCTGAGCGACACGTTGGGACGTTTTGGTGGTGAAGAATTTGTGGTGCTGCTGATCAATGCAAACCTGCAAGACGCAATGCTAGTCGCAGAGCGTATCCGCCGCAGCATTGCAGAAAAAATGTTTGCACTCTCTGAAGCGGGTCACTGCAACTGTACTATTTCGATTGGTCTCACGACGGTATCGGAAAAATTAAATCGCGGTGATGAGGCGATCGTGGCTAAAGAAATGATTTGCCGCGCAGACCGCGCTTTGTACGATGCCAAACGATCAGGACGCAACATGGTCCGCTGCGAATAAACATCCATCCAGATATTTATCCATCGCTTTGTAATTGCGGCGATCAAAACCAGTAATACAACGATAGAAGACGACAACATGATCGCCGTCAGTGCAACGACGAATTCAGATCGTAAAATTTACTTTGCGTGCTCTGCTTGCAAGCGCTCGTATTTTGCCTGTAATTGCGCATTCGATTCGCGCCACTCAGGATTGAACGGGATGCAGTTAACCGGACAAACTTGTTTGCACTGCGGTTCGTCGTAGTGACCTACACATTCGGTGCACTTATTCGGATCGATTTCATAAATTTCTGGGCCCATGAAAATAGCATCATTCGGGCATTCGGGCTCGCACACGTCGCAGTTAATGCAATCGTCGGTAATCATTAAAGCCATACTTACTCACTTCTCTTTCTACGCCTCAGACCAGGCGGCCAGCCGGATCTGAGTTTTTATGCGACTGCGACAGAACGCAGCGCTTATTTATTTTCGTTGGCAGCGGCCACTTTTTGCTTAAGCCAACGGTCGACCGACGGAAATACAAACTTAGACACGTCGCCACCAAACATGGCAATTTCACGCACAATCGTGCCAGAAATAAACTGGTATTGATCTGACGGCGTCAAAAACAAGGTCTCTACGTCTGGCAACAAATAACGGTTCATCCCTGCCATCTGGAATTCATACTCAAAATCAGAAACAGCACGCAACCCACGCACGATCACCCGTGCGTCGTTTTTCCGCACAAAATCTTTCAGCAGACCAGAAAAACTCTCGACCCGCACGTTTGGATAGTGTCCCAAGACCTCGTTGGCGATACTCAGACGTTCTTCCAGTGAGAAAAATGGCTTTTTGCTTTTGCTATCAGCAACACCCACCACCAGCGTATCAAACAAGCCTGAGGCGCGACGTACCAGATCTTCGTGACCGCGTGTCAGCGGATCAAATGTTCCCGGATATACGGCTGTGACCATCTTCACTCCCTATTTTCGCTAATTGCATAATGATATGCACCAATTTGATCTGCCATTATGCCTGATTTTCGTGCGGTTTACGTGCTCAGATGTTGCATTGCAAAATATGAAAATACACACTTCCCGCTTTATCAGCACGTATCAACCGCCAACCACTGAGCAACGCCTGCATGTTTTCATCGGGGCTCTCAGGGTCAAGTGCAAACTCGGATTCGACATAAACACAGGATTTCGGATGAATAATTTCCTTGCAAGCAGGCAATAATTTCTCTAACCACCCTTGTTCAAACGGTGGATCAAGGAAAATTACGTCAAATCGTTGCCCCTGTGCTGCGGCATGGGCGACGACTTTCCCTGCATCGCCGCGAATTAACTGACACTGATTTGCTTGCAGTTTAGCCTTTACTTGCTCCAGTTGCTTGAAAGCAGGGGTATGCGACTCCACCATAACGACCTGCGCAGCACCACGACTGGCAGCTTCAAAACCCAGTGCGCCGCTACCAGCGAACAGATCAAGGCAGGTCATCGGTGCCCAATGGGCGTCAACCAGGTGATTGAGCCAATTAAATGTGGTTTCTCTGACACGGTCTGGTGTTGGCCGTAATCCTTCAGCGTCGATCACACTCAGCAGGCTGCGCTTCCACTGTCCACCGATAATCCGCACCTGATGGGCGGCACGTTGTGGAGATATTGGCTTTTTAGTCTTGGGTTTCATTGTTTGCTTGACACTGGTAAATCGAATTACCGGGCGCGGTCTGTTAGAATGGCAGCATTCTATAATACTTGGGTGGGCTATAGACAGCCATCCATCTTCCGACAAAATCATCCCCGATGTTTAGTTTTTTCAAAAGAAAACCCAAAGACGAGCCAGCGCCAGCGCCGCAAAGCGTTGCTGTGCCTGCCTCTCCGAGCATAAGCCCTGCCGTTAATGAGGTCGTATCCACCGCGGTCACTGAGGTAAAAATTGATGTCGGGACGCCTGTCGCTGACGCGCAAGTCCCTGCTACCCCTGCTATTAACGAGCCTGCAGCTGCACCCGTTGAACAAAAACGCTCCTGGCTCAGTCGTTTAAAAGCAGGTCTGGCAAAAACGTCGTCCAATTTGACGACGTTGTTTGTCGGCGCACGTATCGACGATCAGTTATACGATGAATTAGAAGCAGCGCTGCTGACGTCAGATGCAGGCGTGGAAGCGACGCTATATTTACTTGACGCACTGAAAAAGAAAGTCAAAGAAGACAAACTGACCGAAGCAGAACAAGTGAAAGCGGCACTCAAAATCTTGCTGTTGGAGATGCTCACCCCACTGCAAAAGCCCTTAGAACTAGGCCGTCACCAGCCAATGGTTATGATGATTGCTGGGGTGAATGGCGCGGGTAAGACAACGACGATCGGTAAATTAGCTAAACATATGCAAGTGCACGGTCAATCCGTGTTGCTGGCGGCTGGCGATACTTTCCGTGCGGCGGCGCGTGAACAGCTCACCATCTGGGGTGAACGCAATAACATTTCCGTTATTTCACAGGAATCCGGCGACCCGGCTGCGGTCGCGTTTGATGCAGTGGCGTCTGCACGTGCTAAGGGTACCGACGTCGTTATGGTCGACACTGCAGGCCGTTTGCCGACCCAATTGCATCTGATGGAAGAACTGAAAAAGATCAAACGCGTTATCGCCAAAGGGATGGAAGGTGCGCCACAAGAAGTACTGTTGATTATTGATGGCAACACGGGACAGAATGCCTTAGCGCAAGTGCGTGCGTTTGACGATGCCTTGCAATTAACCGGCCTAGTCATTACGAAGCTGGACGGCACTGCAAAAGGTGGCGTTCTCGCAGCGATCGCAAAAAATCGCCCTATTCCAGTGTATTTCATTGGTGTTGGCGAGCAAATTGAAGATTTGCAGCCATTTAATGCGCAAGAATTTGTCGACGCCTTATTTAACTAAAGCACGTAGATTACTCCGCCATGATCGAATTCGATAACGTCTCTAAATTGTATGCCGGCGATGCCTGTGCGCTACGCAATATTTCTCTCACCATTCCAGATGGTGAGCTAATATTTTTAGCCGGACCTTCTGGGGCGGGCAAGTCGACGTTATTGAAAATGATTGCTGGTATCGAAAAACCAACCAGCGGCCGCGTGATGGTCAACGGTCAGGACATGAGCAAATTACAGGCGGGTAGCTTGCCGTATCTACGTCGCAAGCTGGGTCTGATTTTACAAGACCAAAAATTGCTCAACGACCGCAGCATCCTGTCGAATGTGATGTTACCGTTGATCGTCACTGGTGCCGCACCACAGGAGGCAGAATCTCGCGCTCGTGTGGCCCTGGAAAAAGTCGGTCTGTTAGAAAAAGCCAATGCGCTGCCGCTGACCTTATCTGGCGGCGAACAACAACGCGTGGCAATAGCGCGGGCAATTGTGAATCGGCCTAAAATTATTCTGGCCGATGAACCAACGGCCTTTCTTGACAGAGACAACGCCAACAAAGTGTTAAGCGCCTTAAAAGCCTTCCCGAGTGCGGGCGTGACCTGTCTGATCTCTAGTCACGATGAACAATTTCTGGATCAGGCGAGTCGTGTGATTTACCTGAGCAACGGGCAAATTGTCGATGCATGGAATGCCAGTCACATCGCCGCCTGATCACGTATTTTCAAGGAAATCTCTATGACCATCTGGTTTCGTGAGCATCTGTTTGCATTAAAAAGTGCGTTCACCCATCTGCGCGCAGGCACAGGCAATTTTTTGTTTAATGTCTTAGTCGTCGCCATTGCCCTCGCATTGCCGATTGCTGGACTGACCTTGATTGAAAACATCCGCCCTATCTCATCACAACTCTCGATCGAGCCTGAAATCAGTATCTTCGTTAGTCCTGATACAACGCGTGAAAGCGCGACAGCCTTATCCGTTCCGATTAAACGCCTGCTCAAAGATGACGGCATCAGCGGCAAACTCACGTTCACGCCAAAAGAGAAAGCATTGGCGTCGATGCAAGACTCTTCCAGTCTTGCCGAGGTTCTGTCGACCCTCGGTGGGAATCCCTTGCCAGATGCTTATGTCTTGTCGCTTTCCAACAACGATGCCACTCAATTAGACAGCCTGGTTGAGCAATTAAAGTCATTGCAAGATGTGGATGTTGTTCAGGTTGACTCTGCTTGGGTCAAACGTCTGGCAGCTCTGGTACAGATTTTCCAAATGGGTTTGTTATTTATGGCGATCACGCTGGGCGTGGTCGTGATTGTTGTGGTGTTTAACGCTACCCGTCTGCAAGTCATTTCACATCAGGCAGAAATCTCGGTCACCCGTTTATTAGGAGCAACCAATAGTTTCATTCACCGTCCATACTACTATACCGGCGCGTTACTTGGCCTGCTGGCTGGTGTATTAGCATTGGGGGCGATTGCAGCATCTTTACAACCGCTGAACAAGGCGATCGCTGAATTCGCCAAATTGTATGCCTCAGAATTCCGGCTGACGCCATTAGGTTTCTTGCCTAGCCTCGCACTGCTTGCGTTCAGTATGCTGCTCGGATTATGCGGTGCTTATCTGTCGGTACGGCGCCAACTTGCCCGCGCCAGTTGAACAAAACAACCAGAACAATAGCGAATACTCACGTAACAAATGCAACTTTTTACGGCTTAAGCACTCTAACGTTAGTAATTTGAACATTTTTGCCTGCTTACACATCTTAAATTAGCCGTAATTCTGCGTTATCCACGGCAATTAATTATCAAATTGTAATTTTTAAGGCAAGAAGAGTTGATATCAGCAATCTTTCTGAAAAGCAATTTTTGTTCTTACTACTCTCAGATTTAAACATCACTTTCAACTATTAGCACTCTTCTCAAGAGAGTGCTAATATAAGGGCTTATACCGCTCAGTTTGATCATTTTTATTCGAGCTGAAAGCAACGAGGAGGAACCATCGCAATGACTTCGACACAACTTATCCCTACGACAGACAGCACAGCGCTGGCGCTAGGTTTTAGTGGCACGCTCGGAAATATTGATGCTTATATCTCAGCCGTTAACCGTTTACCAATGCTGAGCCACGAAGAAGAAATCAGCTTGGCGACCCGCTTACGCGCGGACAATGATCTGGGCGCTGCGCAGCAATTGGTTATGTCCCATCTGCGTTTAGTTGTTTCGATTGCCCGTGGTTATCTGGGTTATGGTCTGCCACACGCCGATCTGATTCAAGAGGGTAATATTGGCTTAATGAAAGCCGTCAAACGTTTCGACCCTGATCAAGGCGTCCGCTTGGTATCCTATGCAATGCATTGGATCAAGGCAGAAATGCACGAATACATCCTGAAAAACTGGCGTTTGGTGAAAGTTGCAACAACCAAAGCGCAACGTAAGCTGTTTTTCAACTTGCGTAGCCATAAAGAAGGCCTAGAGACCATGTCTCCCAAGCAGATTGATGCTTTGGCGAAGACTCTGGATGTCAAACGCGAAGAAGTCATCGAGATGGAAATGCGTTTGTCGGGTCACGATATTGCACTCGATGCGCCAACGGATGATGACGACGAAAAATTCGCCCCGATTGCCTATCTGAAAACAGAATCAGATGAGCCAACACGGGTTCTGGAAACACGTCAGTATGACCGCCTGCAAAGCGAAGGTCTGGAAAGCGCGTTGTCTAAACTGGATGCACGCTCACGTCATATCATCGAAGCACGCTGGTTAAAAAATGATGATGGTTCAGGCGCAACGTTGCATGAACTCGCGGATGAATATGGTGTATCTGCTGAACGTATTCGCCAGATTGAAAGTGCAGCACTGAAAAAAATGAAAGGTGCTCTGGCAAGCTACGCTTAATCCGCCACTGCAAACTAGCTAGAGGTAGCTAGAGTAAAAAAAGCACTCAAACTAAACTGCACCCCAAAAGTTAGGACGGGTGTCCACCTAAATGGGGTCAGTTTAAACGAGTGCTTTTTTATTTTTGGCTTTAAAAGATTACTGTTTAGCTTTATTTAAGAAGCAATTTCAGATCATGCACAACAGGCTCAATGCCCTGCCCGTGCCGTAAGAAGAGGCGAATATGCCCTTCTGTATCAAACACGTAGCTGCCAGCCGTATGGTCCATCGTGTAGCTGTCAGGTGTATTACCAGGGACTTTCTGGTAATAGACTTTGAAGTCCTTAGCGATTTTTGCAGTTGCCGCCGCATCACCATACATCCCTAAGAAACGAGAATCAAAATTAGGTACGTAAGACGCCAGTAAAGCCTGCGTATCGCGCTCAGGATCTATCGTCACGAAAATCACCTGCACCTTGTCAGCCTGCGCTCCAAGCTGCTTCATGACGCCCGCCATTTCCACCATGGTCGTCGGGCAGACATCCGGACACTGCGTATAACCAAAAAACATCACTACGACTTTACCTTTAAAGTCGGCAAGTGTACGGGCTTTGCCAGTGTGATCTGTCAACGCAAAATCTTTGGCGTAATCAATGCCGGTGATGTCAGTGTTATTAAATTTTTCTGCAGGTGGATTACAAGCGGTCAGCAATAACGATATGGCCACTAGCGCAGCAAACAAACCGCGAGAGAGTATTTTATTGAACATAGTCAGAACTTCAGGTAGTGGTCAACCAGCAATGCTGCGAACAACAAAGACAGATAGACGATAGAAAAAGTAAAGGTCTTACGAGCCAGTATATCGCTGTAGTTACGCAGCATTTGCCAGGCGTACCACAAGAAAACTCCACCCAGTAGAACCGCGCAGACCAGATAAATCAAACCACTCATGTGTACAGCAAACGGCAACATCGTTGTCGCAAACAAGGCAATCGTGTACAGCCAGATATGCAAGAGAGTGATTTTAGGACCATGTGTGATCGGCAACATCGGCAAACCGGAACGCGCGTAATCATCACGACGATACATCGCCAATGCCCAGAAATGCGGCGGTGTCCAGATAAAGATGATCAGCACCAGCAACCATGCCTGCATTGGCACATCATTAGCGACTGCCGCCCAACCCAACGCAGGTGGCATTGCTCCTGACAAACCACCAATCACGATATTTTGCGGCGTGGATGGCTTCAGGATGATGGTGTAAATGATCGCATAGCCAACAAAGGTCACAAACGTGAGCCACATAGTGAGAGGATTGACCATCGTGTTGAGAATCCACATCCCTGCCCCACCGATCACGCCAGAAAATACCAGCGTTTGCAAGGCACTGATCTCGCCTTGTGCTGTTGCGCGACGGGCCGTACGTGCCATCCGGGCATCAATTTCTCGCTCCACCAGACAATTGATTGCAAATGCAGCACCAGCTAGTAACCAGATGCCGATCGTCGCTGGGACGACGACACGCCAGTCTGGCAAATCAGGGGTCGAGAGAAACATACCAATGACGGCGCAAAAGACAGCTAATTGCGTCACGCGTGGCTTGGTCAACGCCCAGTATTGAGCAAGACGATTGGAGGGCAAACTTAAAGTTGTCATGTTAAATCACTGAACTGGCTGCATGGCTGGCATGCCTAACACGGTAGTTTAACATGGTCAGCAACAGCACCAGCATCGCCGCACCACCGTTGTGCAAAACTGCTAACAATAAAGGCCATGAAAAGAACACTGTAGACACGCCGATCAGGCATTGTACAAAGATTGCCGCCATGAGCTTCTTGCCAAGCGACTCTAGGTGGGGCGTACGCATCGCCCGCCAAGCGACAACACTCACCACGATGAGCACAAAAAACGCAAAGTTTCGGTGAACCCAATGGATCGCCACCAGCGCAGGAAACGGCAGGTATTCACCGCTGGCAGTCATGCCCAGCTGGCGCCAGAGCGTAAAGCCATGCTCAAAATCCATCGTTGGCACAATCTGTCCGTGACATAAGGGATAATCCTGACAAGCGAGCGCCGCATAGTTAGTGCTCACCCAGCCACCTAACGCAATTTGCGCAAAGACGAAGATTAACGCGAGGCTCGCAGGCCAGACCAAACTCTTGAGAGATTGCACAGACAAGGGTGCAACCTGTAGAGGCTGACGATGTTGTTCAAGAACGGCCGCCAGAAGCGCCAACAGACTCATACCCAGGAGTAAATGCGTGGTGACGATAACTGGCTGCAACTTTAACGTCACCGTCCAGGCGCCAAATGCGCCTTGCACACAGACACAGACCAAGGTAGAGGTCGACAGCCACGGCGAGATCATCGTCGATTTTCTACGCATCCAGGCAAGCAGTACCTGCACACAGATCAGTACACCAACACTCATTGCCAGATAGCGGTGAACCATTTCTATCCACGCTTTTTGTATCGTCACCGGACCTTGTGGCATGGCAATCTCGGCAGCCTTGATCTGGACGTGCGACAACAAAGGATTCGCCTGACCATAGCAACCCGGCCAATCAGGGCAGCCGAGACCAGAATCAGTCAAGCGGGTGAACGCACCAAACATAATCAATTCAAAGGTCAGCGCGACCGAGACCGCTATCAATTTGCGATGTTTATTTTTTTCTTTGGACAAAAAGACGATACAGAACGGAATGACCGCCACACAAAGTCCTGTCAGAGCGAGTTGCAACCACATAATGCTTAACCTATCGCCGAAGCTCGTAATAATTTACTCAAATCCTTTTTGATCAGATTCGGGTTCGCGTCCTTCGGAAAACGCATCATCAGATTACCTAAAGGATCGATCAGGTAAATATGATCACTGATCTTCGACTCGCCGGTCGCAGGCAACCAACCCTGTAGCGCTTTAAAATCTGCATGTAAAACGTGCATGCCATCATGCTCACGCAGTAGGGAAGTAGAGACTGGTTGATCATCAGTAAGCAACCAGACACGTTCAATCCTGTCCATCTCTTTGCCTTGGGTTAAACGAAGTTGGCGGACATCAATTAATTTTTTCTGGCAGGCATCATGACAATCACCACTATCCACTGTTAACATGATCCACTTCCCATGGTATGTCGCTAGTCCAGAGGGCTTATCGGCTGTCGAGGCAAGACTGTTGCCAAGCAACTGCGCATGCAGTTCTGGCATGGGATACTGGCGCGGATCAAGAATCGTACCGTAATTGGTCCGTCCACTTGGCTTGATGACGTAATACGAGAGGTAGGACGCAATCATGGGCGCTGCACAGACCGCAATGATTAGAAATAACCTCCAACGCCCCCTTGAGGCATCAGTGCGTGGCGGCATGGTCGGAGGCGTTGTTGGTGCTATCGTTGATACTGTTGATGTTTGATACTTTGTGTTTTCCACGACGAATTCCTGTCACAACAAAAAAAAGGCATGCCATAGCGGACAACGCATACCATTGAAATGCATAGGCCCTATGCTTCTCAGCGCCAGCGGAAGGCATCGGCCATTGGCGTAGCAGTCCATCTGGGATGTCAGACGTTTGTTCAACAATTGACGGCTCAAAATCAAATCCGCTTTGCTTTGCCAATTGGCTGATATCGACATTCTGCACGATAGCCGCAGGTTTTAAGGCATCGGCTTGTCCTAATTGCATGACACGATCAAGCTGATCGCGCACGACCCCGCCAATCTCAATCGAGCCGACAGGCGTCGACAGTGGCAGTAGCGCTTTTCTATCCTGCTGATTGCGTGGCTGCCAGCCACGGGCGACAAGCACATAGCGCTGCGTTCCTTCCAGATGGAATGGCATCAAAACGACGAATCCAGCATTTCCCTGCATCGGACGATTATCCAAATACAACGGCCATTGTGCGACATATTCGCCACGCATCGACACTTTACTAAACGACGAGACAGATGATAAAGCTTTTTCAGATCCCACGTGTGTCGGAGGTAAGTGAGACCGAATATTGATCTGGTTGGCGATCTGCTCTTTTTCAAGGGCACGACGGGTTTGCCATTGCGCAAGACTGATACCGATGCTGACCACAACAACAGTCGCAACAAATGGAAAAAACTTTAAGCGAAAGGAAATAAACATGGATGCACGACGAAAGTATTACAATGGAAACGTAGGGCTAACATAACCTAAACCCAGCAAGACATCGTGACAAAAACAATCCACATTGTCGGCCTCTTCTTCAGCTCGCTGGAATGAATTTGTGTCAATCCTCACAAAATAAAAGTCACCGAAAAATTCATTCAACCTAGTATGACGTCATCGTAAAGTTTAAGCATGAAAATTCTCGTCGCCATCGCTTTTTTTCTGATTATATTCAGTATGGGGTCAGCCTTAGTTTATTTAATGAAAGACAAAGGCAAGAGCAACAGAACTGTCAAAGCACTAGCGTTTCGGGTCGGGTTTTCAATCAGCCTATTTTTGCTCATTTTAATTGCCCATCACTTTGGTCTCATCCAGCCTACTGGCATCAGATAAAACAACAGCAAGTGATCTGAAACTCCAGCATATTGCGGCGTTTCAACAGCAAACCACACATAAAAAAACCGCACTAATGCAGTGCGGCTTTTCACAGAGCAAATCAGCGCTGATCAATACTTACAACCAGTACACGACGACGTACAGCCCCAACCAGACAACGTCGACAAAATGCCAATACCATGCCGCACCCTCAAAAGCGAAATGGTTTTCAGGGGTGAAATGTCCCTTCATTACACGGTACAGGACGACAGACAACATGATGGCACCCATCGTGACGTGGAATCCATGGAAACCCGTCAACATAAAGAACGTTGATCCATAGATCCCTGAAGTCAGTTTCAGGTTCAGATCGTGATAAGCCTCAATATATTCATACGCCTGACATCCCATGAACGTCGCGCCAAGCAGAATCGTTGCAAACAACCAGAATGCCGTTTTTGCACGATGACCTTCACGTAATGCGTGGTGAGCGATTGTCAAAGTCACGCCTGACGTCAGCAACAAGGCCGTATTGATCGTCGGGATCGGGAACGGCGTCATAGTTCTGAACGCTTCGATCGTCCCAGCAGGACCTGTGTTACCCCACTGTGCTGAAAAATCTGGCCACAACACTTTATGATCCAGATCTGCCAGCCATGGCATAGAAATGCTGCGTGCATAAAATAGCGCACCAAAAAACGCACCAAAGAACATCACTTCAGAGAAAATAAACCAGCTCATACTCCAGCGAAATGAAACATCAATACGTTCGCTGTATTTACCGCTTTCTGATTCAGCAATTGCATCGCCAAACCAGTTATAGAGCACCACCAATGTAAGGAAAACACCAATACCATTCGCATAGGGTCCCCAGCCTAAGCCATTGACCCAAGCCGACGCACCAAACATGGTGAGCAATAAAGAAAACCCTGCCAGAACTGGCCATTGAGATGGCCCTGGCACAAAATAATATGGCGCTTTCGCGTTTGAAGAACTCATTTCCATCTCCTGATGCAATTGAATATGCTTACTAGAATTGTTATTTTGCGACGACTTGTTTTACGATCATTACCAGCGTTGCGATAAAGAGCAGCGCGCCAATCAAACCTGCGATGATGACATGGACCGGATTGAGCTTTGCCGCATCCTCTTCATAATCATCTTTTTTCCGGATTCCAAGAAACGACCAGAATACTGCTTTCATTGCCTTCAAAAATGAAGCCTCAGACTTTTTCGTTTCTTTGCCATCAGTCATGTCTTACCTTGTTCTGTAGAACTACTTACCTTGGATGCGCCGCCAACCTCAAAAAACGTGTACGACAAGGTGATCGTTTTCACATCCTGCGGCAGGGCGGGATCAATGTAAAACACGACCGGCATTTGTCGTGCTTCATTGGGACCCAATGTTTGCTGCTTAAAACAAAAACATTCTATTTTTTTAAAATAAGCACTTGCTTGTTGTGGCGCGTAGCTAGGAATTGCCTGCGCGTCCATTTTGTACGCTTGCTTATTCACGACTTCATACACGATCTGCGACATTTCACCCGGATGTACCTTCATGCTTGGCACAGTCGGACGAAAACGCCACGGACCTTGTGTATTAGCATCAAACTCAATCGTCACTTCGCGGCTACGATCAATCTGCGAATTGGTCAGATCTTTGGCTGAAATATCTTTTGGCGTCAGAATATTAATGCCAGTGATTTCACAAATTTGCTTATAAACTGGCACCAGCGCGTAACCAAATCCGAACATCACCACAGCGACAACAATTAATTTACCCAACATCGTCGCATTTAATTTTTTGACTGAATCCAACAACTTAGTGTCTTTCCCAGACATGCGACTCCCGTTTTAAAAACGCAGCGTTTGTTTCAGAATCACGCCAGCAAAAAAAATCAGAGCGACAGAAAACAGAATCAATGCAGTTCTGAGGTTATTCGGCTTTTTTTGATCGTTTTTCATATTGACAGATACTTTCAACGACACCGCGCTCGTGGCGCAGTGTCAGATTTCATTCATTATTTAACGACAGGAGGCTCTTCAAATGTATGGAAAGGAGCTGGGCTAGGGACAGTCCATTCCAAGCCTTCCGCACCTTCCCATGGACTCGCCGGTGCTGGTTTGCCGCCCCGGATAGAAGGAATGACGACGGCAAGAATGAAGAATACCTGGCTTAAACCAAAACCAAATGCACCAATAGTCGCTACCTGGTTAAAGTCCGTGAACTGAGCTGGATAGTCTGCATAGCGACGTGGCATACCTGCCAACCCCAAAAAGTGCATCGGGAAGAATGTCACGTTAAAGAAAATCAGCGATGCCCAGAAATGGATTTTACCGCGTGTTTCGTTGTACATGAAACCAGTCCATTTTGGTCCCCAATAGTAGTAACCAGCGAACAGGGCAAACAAAGAACCCGCCACCAACACATAGTGGAAATGCGCAACCACGTAATAGGTATCTTGCAACTGAATGTCAATCGGGGTCACAGCCAAAATCAGACCTGTAAAACCACCCATCGTGAACACAAAGATAAAACCGACCGCAAACAACATCGGTGTCTCGAAGGTCATCGAGCCTCTCCACATGGTCGCCACCCAGTTGAAAACCTTCACACCAGTCGGCACGGCGATCAACATCGTTGCATACATAAAGAACAGCTGAGCTGTCACTGGCATACCGGTGGTGAACATGTGATGTGCCCACACAATGAAGGACAGAATCGCAATAGAAGCTGTCGCATACACCATGGATGCATAACCGAACAAACGCTTACGAGCGAAAGTTGGAATGATGTGAGAGATAATACCGAACGCTGGCAAAATCATAATATAAACTTCAGGATGTCCGAAGAACCAGAAAATGTGCTGGTACATCACCGGGTCACCACCACCAGCAGCATTAAAGAAAGACGTGCCGAAGTGACGATCTGTCAGTGTCATTGTGATCGCACCGGCCAATACTGGCATTACCGCAATGAGCAAATACGCTGTGATTAACCAGGTCCAGCAGAACATAGGCATCTTCATCAACGTCATGCCAGGCGCACGCATGTTCAGAATCGTTGTGATGATGTTAATTGAGCCCATAATGGATGAAGCACCCATGATGTGCACAGCAAAAATCGCCATATCCATACCAGGACCCATTTGAGTCGATAATGGTGCATACAGCGTCCAGCCAGCAGCGGTGGCACCGCCGGGTACCCAGAATGACGTAATCAGCAAAATCGCTGCAGGTGGCATCAACCAGAATGAAAAGTTATTCATCCGTGCAAACGCCATATCAGAAGCGCCGATTTGCAATGGAATCATCCAGTTAGCAAAACCGACGAAGGCCGGCATAATCGCGCCAAACACCATGATCAGACCATGCATGGTGGTTAATTGATTGAAAAATTCCGGTTGTACTAATTGCAGACCGGGCTGAAATAACTCTGCGCGGATAATCAACGCCAATACGCCGCCAGACAGCAGCATAGTGAAAGCGAACCAGAGGTAAAGCGTACCGATATCTTTATGGTTCGTCGCAAATAACCAACGACGCCAACCATGAGGATGGTCATGCGCGTGGTCATGGTCGTGACCATGAGAATGATCGTGATCGTGTGTGTGATCAACGGTTGTTGTGCTCATCTTGTCTCCTGTACTGTTCTGTGCAATTACTTACGCGCAACCAAAACTTCGGCTGGCTGGACAATGTTTTCTGCGGATTTATTGGACCAGTTATTACGAGTATAGGTAATCACTGCGGCAATTTCCGTATCAGATAAAGTTGCCTTCCAGGATGGCATCACACCTTTACCGTTCAACAACAGGTGAACCTGTGCATCTTTTGGTCCCGCTACCACAACCGAGCCATCCAATGCTGGGAATGCTCCCGGCACACCTTTACCAGAGGCTTGATGGCAAGCAACACAATTGGACGCGTAGACTTTTTCACCACGTTGTTTGAGCTCGTCGATCGTCCAGACTTTGTTTGGATCATCGGCTTTCGCAGCCATTTCTTTTTTCTTGCCGTCGACCCACAGTTTGTAATCTTCTTCAGACACAACTTTGACGACGATAGGCATAAACGCATGTTCTTTACCGCACAGCTCTACGCACTGACCACGATAAATACCGACTTTTTCAGCTTTAAACCACGTATCCCGTACATAACCAGGAATTGCATCTTGCTTCACGCCAAAGGCAGGAATCGTCCATGAGTGAATCACGTCATTCGCTGTTGTGATCAGGCGCACCTTTTTATTAACCGGAACAACGACTTCGTTATCAACTTCGAGCAGGTAGTTATCACCACGTGCTTCCGTTGGTGCCACGCCTGGTGACCCGACCTGTGTGCGTGGTGTCGCGAGAGTGGACAAAAACGAAATACCTTCACCTTCGCCTTTGAGGTAGTCGTAACCCCATTTCCACTGCATACCTGTTGCTTTGATCGTGATATCAGAATTGGACGTGTCTTTCATCGCAACAACGGTTTTCGTTGCTGGCAGCGCCATACCAATCACAATCAGAAATGGAACGATCGTCCAAGCAATCTCAACAGAGGTGCTCTCATGAAAAGTCGCTGGTTTAAAACCAAGGGATTTGCGATGTTTCAGAATGGAATAAAACATAACGCCGAACACTGCCACAAAGATAACCAGGCAGATGATGAGCATTAAGTTGTGAATAGAGTAAATTTGTTCTGCTATTTGCGTGACAGGTGTTTGCAAATTTAACTGAAGTACCGCCGGGCCACCCTGGCTATCTACCACTGCCCATGTCGGCAAACTGGCTGCCAGCAGCGACGCACCCAGCAGGAACGACTTTAATCGCTTTGCTTGTTTCATGTTATCCCCAAAACCCCGATTAGAATTCTCTAAGATTTATACAAAATTATTCCAGCAAGCAACGACGACATAGGCATTGAAAAATGCTTTTGCACCGTCACGCTACCAGGAACAGTTTACATAGTCCTATTCTTTTATGATTTGAGCACCAGTGCTATACACTTTGACAACTAATGACATTCAGAGCTCACGCAACATCGACTGCAAGGCGCAAATGCATTCGGGGCTAGGGAAATATCCACTCACGGAACACTTGGTGACCACTAAGGATATTCGTTTGATCGGCGAGGACAACAAAGCCCATTTCCGACTACACCATATCGACGAAGGCAGTGCAAATTGTACTAGGTTGAACCTTGAAGCTTTGATACCTACAACGGCATTTTTTGCATAAGACCTAACAAAGTGCGAACTGGCAACTTCTACAACGACTTGAGTATAAGATGGAAAGTGAACGGATATCAAGCAGAATGCGTGACAGAAATCGTTGATCTGGCTCAAATGAAACAAACGACAAAAAATGCTTTACAAGTTTTTTGCATTTACTTTTGATTTTGCTCAATCATGAACTTTCGCAAAATAAAAAGAGATCAATGCTGAATAAACGAAGTCACACAAAACATCAGCGAGAACAAATTGGACAGGTTGCCATTTTTTAATGATGTTTATATTTTTATCAAAAGAACACTTATTTCACTCATTTTAATCATACAAGCTCTAATTACCAGGAACGCATCCCCAAAGTCTGAACAGGGTCAGAAAATCGTAAAAAATGAAGCTAAACACGTATATCTTGCAATAAACTTTATCTAACACATAAAAGATAACATAAAATTAACACCCCCTTTTCTCCCTATTCACCGATTTAGCGACCGTGCTTAAGTTTTTGCCAAAACACATCCTATCTTACTTGATAGCAACAATCGTCGTAATTACCACAGTAACAACGTTGCTAGTCGTCGCGGATAAATCGAGCATAGAAACTGTTTAAATACCGCGCCATCAAAAAGCCGGTTTTATCAGCAGAAGGAAAACACTTGCGATGTTAGTAGCATCAAAGCAGCGGAATATTTACAATTCATTGTGCTCAACCTGGAAAATATGCGCTCCAAAGTGCTGACCCTGAGGACAAATCAGCAACAGATACACATATTATTCTCCATACACTGACTGGCTGTATATGGCGGATTGCAACCGATAATTAATATTAAAAATATAATTTCTATGTTGAGCAGGATGTTGCTGATAATTGGGAGACAGGAAAGCTATTCGGATACTGAAGCTCACTACCAACATCGTTAGAGCAACGACCAATGACCAAACTGGAAACGCAATTAGTTACTTGATTAATTCAACACTAACACCGCACATTAATAAAAACATGGAAAAAGGAAAAAATACTGCTTACTACCTTGCTCCGGTTAATTCACAGTGGCGCAAGTTAGCAGAATTTCCGAAATTTGATCCCAAGGGCGTTGAGCCATTGGCCGGTGCTTCAGATGGGAATTTATACGTCACTAGTAATTCTTGAGCCATTTTTAATGCGGACAATTCATCACCCCCGAATGTATTCCCCTTGCCATCGTATCGATACCATCAGCGCTATGGTTGCTGGAATAATAAACACAATAAGTCATACCGTCAGTAGTGACTTTATAAATCGCGCCTTCACCGTTACGGCTTATTTCTTCTATGATGGGCGCTTCATTCCAACTTGGCTTACGTTGTGTAGATGAAATTCCTTGCGCCAGCTTTGCCTCCAACGTGGCGTTCTACGTTTCTTTAGCCATAGAATGAAAATCTTTACGCAATTCTTTATAAATTCGCCCCAAATCAGCACGCGCTTTTTGGCTAAGATCATCTTGGGGTAAAGAATTGAAAGGAGGCTGCACGACGGCTTCGGATGATATTAATTGCTCAGCATCAGGAGGTTTGAATGCGTTTTTGGTTTCAAGTGTAACCGCATGTGACTTTTCTCTCACTGCTATCGACGAACGCGAACTCACCTTCGTTATTTCTGCATGCACCGGCTTCGCTCGTTCTGAAAAAACTGGATCAATACTCGATCCGGCGTGTTCTTTTCCTGTGCGCGAGGCTTTTGCTGTAATAGACCTAGCCCGATAATGATATGAAGCCCAATTGTAATACTTACCGCACCCAACGGATTTGCTAGTCGTTTCAGAGAAATAGTAGTCAAAGTAGATTGGTTCAAGTAAACCGTATTTTAAGAATGTATCACGAATGCTGCCGTCGTTTTTTGCTTAAAATTTCGAAGAAATAAAATCAAGAACAGTACCCTCTGGTACTTTTACAAGTGTACGATCGCTCAGAGTTATATCTTGACCCATATCTGCACAAAACGGTTTCCCTTTGGATGGATTTTTAGTTTTCTCTTGAAAAGGAACAATACCTCTACTCTGGTCAGTATCAACTAATTCAACCGAGAAGTTTTTGGTGTCGTTACGTGCGCGAATACCCGTCACGGTAGGAACAAATATTCTTGCATACCATGGCAACAATGCTTTACGTGCATTTCGCGCGTTTTTGGAAAAAACCAAACATGAGGACCACATCACCCTTACCAAATTCGTTGATAATCTTCGCTGCATCATAAGCCCGTTTGTAGGGATATAAAACCTGATTCCTTTCACTAAGAACAATAATTTGTTGTTGGTGAGGTTGTTCAGCATTTAACTTATCATAAGAACCTTCTTGCCAATTTTCGGCAAAAAACAAGAGGAGCATAAATTTGTAAAGAGAGAGAAAAAAATTACATCTTCCAACAATTATTATTTTTATACATGATTACTTTTCTTTCCCAAACAAAAATAATTGACACATTTTCCAACTGAAAATTGAACCAACGAAACTTGCGTAGATGCTCAGTAATAAAAAAAGAGATCCTCTTAAAAAATCAATATCTAACTCATGTATTCCTATAAAAAACAGAGCTTTCACTTCGATCAATAATGAGTAGATACCAAAAATAAAGGTGATGAATGTCAGCAATGAATAAACTAAATCTACGAGGTTAGACGGGAAAAATAATCTTGGCGATAGTTGACGCCCAATCAGGTCACATAAAAACCAATAGCCATCTGTTTTAGGAAGTGGACTAAGTGAAAACAGAGCTGCAAATAATGACAATCGGCATCCCCACTCTATAGACTGAGGAAGAGGAAAAAGCAAAATACATGTCGATATAGCTAATTGAAAGATTACTCCAGCTAACGCGATCATTGCTTTACCACGACGGTCCGTAAATACAATACTGGAAACATCAATCGCTAAAGCTGGAGAACCTCTATACGATCTAAAACGTATCGCGCCAACTGTGCCGGTATTCACTACACAAGCTGTTGCGTGACCAAGTTCGTGCACACAGATACATAAAAATAAAACAATGGACGATATTAAAATATCCGAAAATTTGGCTTGTGCAAACCAAACGGTAAGAGACATTGATCCATGAAGAAGATGGATGGGTAACAACGTTAAAGCCACAAGGCTTAATATGATTAAAAAAAATAATCCCTTGCCCGTACCTAATGGAAAAATAGAAGTAGCAATATGACGCACAACGTCTGCAGATAGTTCGAATCGTTTTGATTGCGAGGATTCGATTTTCAAATCAACATCAGCGCTTATCAAACCCACGGAAAGTAATTGAGTGACCTTTTCCGGTGAAAACATATCCAAAGAAGAAACATTAGATTTTTTACGAAGCTTTTGTAAGAGACGCATGTTTTCAACATCAAATCCACGCACAATAAATCGATCTCTACTGCGGCAGATGACGGCACCATCATTTCCATTGAGGATATCGTCAAATTTAAATTGATATAATTTCTGTGACATCTTCACCTACTAAGTCTCGATAACGATCGATTAAAGTGCCACTCTTTAAAATCTCACCTGGCTCTAACTCGCTTTCTTTCATTTTCCATGCTTTTAGCGTCTTACTGGAAAGTGCGAAATGGTCGCCATCAACGCAAAAATTTATTACACTATTTGCCATTTCTTTAAATTCAAAATATTGATGCATTTGATGTAGTCGCTCGTAATCCGCTGGATCAGAGTGAAATACTTCGGCAAATGCTTTGTAACTATTCGCTGCCTGCGCCAAGCCAAAATCTATTATTTGATAACCAGTAGCCTTTTTTTGTACCAGAGCGAATTTTGCATATTCATCGATAATGGAAATTAGTTTAAATAATGATGTCTTTGCGCGAAATCGACCACCATGTGCTTGATGTTGACAATCCAAATCTTTGTTGCGTCTATCTTGTGCCCAGGGAATATCAATTAAGATGATTCCATGATTACCCTGTTTCAATGCTCGTTTCATTTCGCGGATCATGCTAAAACCACTCGCAATAAATTCGAGATCTACATTGAATCGGTGGGCAAGTTCAACAAGTGAAGCTTGATGCTGAGAAGACTGCATTCCAATCAAACTGACCACTTTTCTATTTTTACTTTGCGATGCAAGTTCTCCGAAAAGAAGTGGATAGAGAGAAAAGTGGCAAGAAGCAAATAAACGCCCTTCTCCATTTGAATCTAAGGCAAATTTATTTTCGATATCAAGCGAACATTTCAATTCTGATTCTATGAAATTAATAGATCTGCTGGCTTGGCGATTTGCCCATTCATGTCCAATAAGAACAGCGCTTTTAGGTTGATAACCAAGGTTCCTCAAATTGGCGACAGCCAGTGCTGTTTTTAATTTGCTAAATTGCATATTGAAATGAATGGCGAATTCTAGGATGAAGTGCAATTTATGAACGGTACCGGTTAATGAGGGCAAGATGCGATAGCATTTGTGCCTTTTTGACCGGCCAGTCGAAATTGCATAATGAACTACACACATCTCACCCAA